>NZ_JBFUHY010000044.1:0-38284 GCF_056402155.1 Pseudomonas sp. P4_C1 | reverse complement strand
GCGTTTGAGGGTGACGCTGTCCAGTTCGGACGTATCGCGACCTCCAATTCTGATCGTGCCGGAGGTAGGCGTGATCAGTCGGTTGATCATTTTCAGCGTCGTGGTCTTGCCACAGCCCGACGGCCCAAGCAGTACGCAGATCTGCCCCTCTTCAACATTGAATGAGACATCTTCTACTGCAGTGATTGAGCCGAATTGCTTGTTGAGGTTTTCGATCTGGATCACGTCGTAGCTTCCTTCATTCGGCCGGTGGCCACTTTGTTCTTGTTCAGGCCTTTTGGCGTCAGCAGGCGCTGCAAGCCGTACAACGCGTAATCGGCCGCAATGGCGATGACACTGATGACGATCGCGCCGGCCAACAGCTGTCGGGTATCCGATTGCGCGATGCCGCGAATGATGAGGCTGCCCAGGCCGCCGGCGCCGATGTAGGCCGCGATGGCTGCGATGCCGATGTTGATGACGGTCGCCATCCTCACGCCCGCCATGATCAGCGGGACCGCAATCGGCAGCTCAACCTTGCGCAATCGTTGCCCGGTCGACATGCCCATCCCGATCGCTGCTTCGCGCAAGGCCGGATCGATGTTGGAGATCGCAGTGGTGGTGTTGCGGATGATGGGCAATTGGGAGTAGAGGAACAGCGCAATGACCGCCGGTACGACGCCGATCCCGTAGCCGATCAGCGACAGGGCCGGAATCATCAGCCCGAACAGCGCGGCGGAAGGAATGGTCATCAGGACCGCGGCGAAGGCCAGGACCCAGCGGCGCGTTCTGGGGTGCTGGGAGATCGCAATCCCGACAGGCACGCCGGTCAGAATCGCCAAACCCACCGCTACCGCCACGATGAGCAGGTGCTGCCCGAGTAGCAGACTGATCAACCCGCCGTTTTCCAGAATGAAACTCAAGGTTTCCATGTGTTATGCCTTCTGTACGTCATTGTTGTTTTTATCGGCCGTGCATCTGGAATTGAACGCCGGATCTGTAGGAAACATTACAGCGCTACTGCAGGCACTCTGAGCTTCGAGTTCGACGATTTCTATCAAAAAAACGACGTCACGCGGCCAACCAATGCGCAATGCAAAGTGCAGCGTCGATTGCAGACGGCAGTATGCGGGATCGCCAAATGACAAGGCTTGCCAGAGCGCACCGCCTGTCGGGGCGAGTCATTAGCTAGCTATGGGATTTTACAGAGAGGATTGGTTCAGAGGCTTTTCAGGGGATTGGCGCTTGTTGACCCATGCGCTCAGTAACTGAAATCAGGAGTGAGCATCATCAAATTTCCGCCGCTCTTCACCAGGCGTACATCCCCAGACACGACGGTAAGCAGCCCCCAGATGTGACGCTGAGACAAACCCACAGCTATAGGCAATGGACGCAATGGGCTGGGTGCTTTCACGCAGCAACCGGCGTGCTTCGTTCAGCCTGAGCTCCAGATAGAACTTCTTCGGCGTCATCCCGAAGTGCTGATGCCACAGCCGTTCGAGTTGACGGTGGGACAGATTGCAACGGTCGGCGATCTCTTCGATGCCGACGATGTTCTCCAGATTGTTCTCCATGAAGGCGATGGCGGCTGTCAGCCTGCGWTCGTGAATGCCGAACCGCCACTGAATCGACATCCGCTGATGCTCTTCCGGCGCTCTTATCCTGGCATGCAGAAATTGCTCGGCGATGCTCGCCGCGAGCTGGTTACCGAAATCAAGCGCGATTTGTGCCAGCATGAGATCGATGGCCGCCGTCCCCCCGGCGCACGTCCAGCGGTTGCCATGGTTGACGTAAAGCTCCTTGGTGACTTCGATCGAGGGGAATTCTTCCGAAAACTGGCCAATGGACTCCCAGTGCAAGGTGCAGCGCTTGCCTTCCAGCAAGCCGGCGCGTGCAAGGATGAACGTACCGGTGCTCAATGCGCCGACGGTAATCCCGCGGAACGCTGCGCGCTGCAGGAAGCGCAGCATTTTTGGTGGTTTCTGATGTTCGATGTCCAGGCTCGCCAGGACAAAAATGCGATCCAGCTCCGGCGCCTGATCAACCGGCACAGTCTGGATTTCGATACCGCTGCTGGAACTGACCGGTCCGCCCGACTCCGTGAGCAGGGTCCATTCATAAAGCGTTTTGCCGGACAGCCGGTTGGCCGCGCGCAAAGGCTCGCTGGCTCCCGCCAGGGCCATCATGGAGAACTGAGGAAGAATGAGCAGCCCGATTCGCTTGGTTGTGCCGCTGTTCACAGACGTCGCCGATTCACTGGGGGCTGTCATCGCCAGATCCTTTCATGGTAGTTCCAGCCGTTCGAGTGAACAGCTCAGGCCACACCGGGGAAGTGGCTTTGGACACGCCATGTTAGGGGTTGGGCACACATTCAGCCAGATTGGATCGTTGAGACCGCGAACCCGCCCGGCCAAAGCGCAACGACAGATCAGAATGACGTGAGCGATACACGCCGCGATACTGGAGATCGCTGCGAGACTTCGGCGCCCGAAGTCTCGCAGGAAAATGGCGAGCGGATCAGCCGCGCGCGCGGATGGCTTCGTCGATGCTCTGGATCATCGACTTGAACACAGGGCTGTCGACCTGATTCTGCTGGCCATGCTGCATGTGCGAAATGATCAGTGCGTGCGGGCCGGCATCGCCCGGATAGTTCTGGTGCAGACGCACAGACTCCGACGGCATGTGCAAGGTGTTGTCGGCGCCGTGGATGATCAGCGCTGGCGGGAAACCTTTTGCACCTTCAATGGACCGCTCCGGGTCATACGCCACATAGGACTTGTAGGACTTTGCCGTCACGTAGGTGCAACCCGGCCAACGGTCCGCGCCGCCCGCTTCGGTGTAGCCGCCCAACTGCTGATCGACATAGGCCTGGGTTTCAGGATCCAGCGGGTAATAACCAAGACGGGTTGCATCAGTGCCGGTGTCGAACGGAGGGATCGGCGCGTCATCCGCGAGTTGCCCGATGGCAGCGTCAGCCGCGGACTGATCAGCGCGCAAGGCTTGCAGTTTGCGGATGTTGGTGTAGCTCATCGGCACCCAGAAGCGGATCTGCTCACCACCGGCGGCAGCCAGCTCAGCCACCGCACCGAGGCTTGCCACTGACCCCATCGCCCACGACGCGACCACCGGCATCTCGCCGAAATTCTCGCGCGCCCATTCAACGGCACCGAGCACTTCATCCTTCTGGTCTTCGAGGATGACGTTGGTGATGACCTTGTCACCTGATTCGATGGTGTTACGGATGTGCTTGTTGGAAAAAAAACCTGCCACATCGTAGGTCATGACGCGATAACCAAGGGCTGCCAGGGCGCGCCCGAACAGCTGGCCGTACATCGTGACCCCGCCGGTGAAGCCGGAGTTGAAGATGACCGGTGGCAGTTTTTGCGCCGCAGCGTCGAGTTGTTCTGGCTGAAATACCGTGCCTTTGAGGCTCAGGATTTCATCGCCATACTTGACGGTGAAGTTGATGTCTTTTGTTGTAATGTTCGTCATTGCTGGTTATCTCGAAGTGGGAGCGTGGGCGTAGATCAACTTACCAATTGGCCAGATGCTCCTCGCAGAAGTTGGCCAACAGGAATTCGGGTTTCATTGGAAACATGCAGTGCAACGGCATCGACAAAGTTGAAAGCCTTGCCCGGATTGAAGAGGTTGGAATACGGAACTCCCTTGTTGTCAGTTCCAACATGAGGTGCATCCGTTGCTTCCAGGAGAATCTTGTCCGCGCCGACTGCGCAAACAATTTGCGTCACGAAACGAGCTGTTTCCTCGGGATGGACGCAAGTGCGATAGCCAGGGCCCTTGAACCACACATTGCCTCGTTCTCTGGCCTCAGCAAGTAGCGCGATGTAAGCCGGCTCAGTGATGTCGCGCTCGCGGTGACAAGTGCCCAGGTGATCGATGATGACCCGCACATCGCGAGGGATCTGGCGCAATACACGCAGATTCGTCTCGGCTTCTTTCGCGTAAATGTGCAGATGCTGGCGCGGTAACAAGCGGCCATAAAACGCCGACCACTGCCCATCGCTGAATTGCGTATCGGAAACCGTTTCCGGCCGTGCATCGTGCAAAACGATCCGGGCGCCAACCACCTGCGGGTGCGAGAGACGTTCTTGTGTGGCGTAAGCAGGTTCTGCCTTGATCGTCCCCACCAGTTTGACGTCCCCATAGCGCAGAGGGTTGGCCGCCTGGAGATGCTTGAGTTCGTCAAATGAAGCAAATACGTTTTCTGAATCCGGCAGAATACTTAAATGGACATTATTGAGGAGCGTCGGAGCAATTCCGGCATCGATCAATGTATCCAGATAAGCCGTCAGCGGATGCGGCTCAGGTAATGCATAGGGCAGCGAACCGGCCACTCGGCGCAGGTCTTGCGATGTATAAAAATGAACGTGACTGTCTATTCTTTTGATCAACGGCAGCATGATTATTGTTTCCTGCTTTTGTGCGAAAACAATAATCGTCGTCAGCGCTTCGTCGCTCCCCCCAACTCGACGTGTAGTATCAAAATTTCGCCATGCGCGATTTTGTGGGCAAGGAGTATTTGGAAATCAGCGCATGGATGTGAAGAGGCGAAATAACCCTTGGGATTCTCTGTTGCAAGACTGGCAGGACTCCAGAGTCGTGAAAATGAAGTCCTGAGCGGTCGATGAGTCAGTGGGCTGTCAAGCGGATGGCGAAAAATTGATGGATTTTGACCGTCTGTGATTGCGTTCCCGGATCCCCAAATGTTTGGCGACGATTGAGCGTTGCGCCGCCAAAGCATCCCCTTGGATTTTCAGCTGGCCTGAACTCAGGCACGACCACCATCGGAGAACCTGCTCACCACACTGCGTGGTTTTTTGGCTAAGGCAGATCGGCGAACTCTTTAAACCACGTTAATCGATAAGGCAGCGGATTTTATGGTATTCAAGCTGTATCGCTCACGGAAGACAGCGCGCCGATACTTCTTCCAAAGGCCCACGAACTTTCAGCAAACGGAGTCAACTACATGGACGTCATCAATCAGTTGCAGCCCGAAGAGTGTGCAGGCATGGAGGATATCCGCCGCGAAATCGATGCCCTTGATCAGGTTGTTATCAAGCTGTTGGGCAAGCGTTTTCACTATGTACTGGCGGCCTCGAAGTACAAGACCTCAGCGACTTCGGTGCGTGCTCCGGAGCGTTTCAAGGCCATGTTGGCGACACGACGCGAGTGGGCCGAGGCCGAGGGCCTGAGCCCGGATGCAATCGAGAAGATGTACAGTGACCTGGTGAACCACTTCATTGCAGAAGAGATGAAACACTGGGCGGCTCATCAATCCGACACCTGACTCTAGTGTCCGGACTGTCTGCCATGGGTTGTGGGTTTCGGTCAGTCATGTCAGGCCGTGATCGGCCAGTTGCGGACATGCCATTGCTTTCCAGCCCCCTGAACTAGCAGCCAAGGTACTGATTCAAGGAGCTTGGAGACGAGCAATGAAACTGAACCACAGGCCAGTGAAGGCTAGCGACGTTAAAATGATCTGCGGCTTTCCTCAGAACGCTCAAGAGTTGTTTTTCATGTTTCCGAAGGCGCACTTCCCGCTAACGGAAACGCAGTTGATTACCGCGATCTCCCAACGCTTCGACTCTACCGTCGTGGAGATCAATGGGACTGTCGTTGGGTTTGCCAATTTCTATCGAGCGCAACGCAATGGCGTTTGCTGTATCGGCAATGTCATCGTCTCGCCGAGCGCTCGGGGCGAAGGAGTGGCGACGTTTATCGTAGAGACGATGACCGGCTTGGCATTCGAGCGTTACGACGCCCGCGAGGTGCAGATTTCCTGCTTCAACGAAAACACGGCAGGGCTGCTGCTCTACCCCAAGCTTGGGTTTGTGCCTTATGCCATTGAGGAGCGACCTTCTTTGGGAAACGGCCGATCGGCCCTCATACACATGACGCGCAGCAGAAGCTCGACAGGTTGAATACACAGTCGATTGCTACCCTGGATGACAAGTAGAAATCGGCCAGAAGCGGGTATTCAGGCCATGGAAAATAAATCTGTTATTACTCTAATTGTCAGTACCTGAAGGAGCGTGCCTGCGAGCGTAGCGCCTTGGGTGATTGACTGCCTCACGCACTGAGGAAGTCAGTCAAGCAAAATCGAGGTTCTTGAGGAGCGGTGCCCGGAGCTTGGCTTTGAGTGGGTAGTTACTCGCCCCTCACTGACATGATCATGCCTGTAGAGTGTGACCCAAGGGTTAAAAGTGGATTTCAGCAGTCTTGAGACCCAGGTCTCGAAGCTCGGCTATCAGGTCATCCAGATGCCCGAAAGACTCGACTTCCTCGTTGTCATCAACCAGGAAATAACTTCTCCCCGCGTCCTTCTTGAAAAACACAATCCACTCCTTGGGGTTGGTCGGGTTTGCGATCACATGGGTGTCGAAGGTCACGCCTTCGGCATGTTTGGTTTTCACAGCTTTACGATTCATGTCAGTCACCACGCTACGCGCGTTCTCAAAATTCTCTATTTGCAGTGCATGCCCGCCCAGTTCCATCTGAACTTTCACGATAAACATCTCCAGCCGCACGAAGCGGTGGATCAAGGGCATTTCAATTATCACTGTATGTTAATATTATGCACATGCATCCACTGAGGAGCTAGCCATGATTGCGATAGGTGAGGCATGGAAGGCGGGGTTGTTGGGGCGAGAGCATTGGCTGCGCAATGTGGTGTCTGGCGTGATCGTCGGGGTCGTGGCGCTCCCTCTGGCTATGGCGTTTGCCATTGCATCTGGCGTCAAACCTGAGCAAGGCATCTACACCGCAATCATCGGTGGCCTGCTGGTTTCGCTCTTTGGGGGAAGCCGCTTGCAGATTGCCGGGCCGACAGGTGCGTTCATCGTGATTCTGGCGGGAGTCACGGCCAAACATGGTGTTGACGGCTTGCAAATCGCCACGATGATGGCGGGGGCCATGTTGTTATTGCTGGGGATGGCCCGCCTCGGTGCAATCATCAAGTTTATCCCTGACCCGGTGATAGTCGGATTCACTGCGGGCATCGGCGTGATCATCTGGGTCGGACAGTGGAAAGACTTTTTCGGTTTACCGACGATCAGTGGAGAGCATTTCCATGAAAAGCTCTGGCATCTGCTCCAGGCGCTGCCGGATCTTCATATCGCCACAACCCTGCTGGCGGCGATTAGCCTTTTCCTGGTCATCACCGCGTCCAGAATTCCCGGACTCAAACGGGTACCTGGCCCGCTAATCGCAATGGCAGTCGCTACAGCGATACAGTCAACCTTTCATTTCGAGGGGGTCGCCACGATTGGCAGTGCATTCGGTGGCATACCTCAAGGTCTTCCAGCGTTAAGCCTGCCTGAAATCACGCTGTCTCGTGTCATCGATTTGATTGGTCCGGCGTTCACTATTGCCATGCTTGGAGCAATCGAATCACTGCTGTCCGCAATGGTGGCCGATGGCATGGCGGGCACCAAGCACGACTCCAATCAGGAACTGATCGGTCAGGGAGTGGCTAATCTGGTCACGCCATTGTTTGGCGGTTTCGCAGCGACCGGAGCCATTGCCCGTACTGCAACCAATATCCGTAACGGCGGCACGAGCCCGCTGGCCGGCATTACGCACGCGGTCACGTTGGTGCTTATTATTCTGTTTCTGGCACCTCTGGCCTCAAACATCCCGCTGTGCGCCCTGGCCGCCATTCTTTTCGTGGTCGCGTACAACATGAGCGAGTTGAAGCACTTCAAGCGCATGGTCCAACGGGCTCCACGCGCAGACGTAGCTATCCTGCTCATCACCTTCAGCCTCACCGTGTTCAGCGACCTGGTGATCGCCGTGAATATCGGCGTCATTCTTGCCATGCTGCACTTCATGCGTCGCATGGCCTCATCTGTGGAGGTGCAACAGGTCGTCGAGCACGAGCTTGAAGAAGAGCTGAGGGCCAATGGGCACACTCGCCTGCCGCCAGGGACATTGATTTATACGATTGAAGGGCCATTGTTCTTTGGCGCGGCTGAGACCTTCGAGCGTGTGTTGGCACAGACCCATACCGATCCACGTCTGCTGATTATTCGCTTGAAGCGTGTACCGTTTATGGACATCACTGGCTTGCAGGTGCTGGAGGAGGTCATTCAGCAACTGCACGAGCGCAATATCGTGGTGAAACTCTGCGAAGCGAACACGAAGGTGCTCAACAAGCTCGATAGGGTAGGTATCTTGCAAGAAATCGGCACGGAGCATTACCACGCCGACTTCAACACCGCGCTGGCTAAAGCGGTCAGTATTGCAGAGGGTCCGCCGACCCTCTAGAGGCTTACCGCCCGTGTCAGGTCATGACTTGGTGCTGGCGGCATGCTTACTCTTGGTCGAATAGCTGGCACCGTGGGTGTCCAGGTAGTCACGAATCAGTTGACGGACAACCTGCGAAGGCGTCAGGTCTTGTGCTGCACAGAGTTCCTCGAACGCTTTTTTCTTGACGGGATCAATGAGCACAGTGAGGCGCGCAGTCTTGCTTTCCATGGGGTATTCAATCGCTCAAGTCGCTAGATGTTAATCAAATTGTAATTGCCTTGTCCGGTGCTGTCACTGTGCTGCTCGTTACCTGGACTTTACCCACAAGAAAAGATTTGGCTCTCCCAAGCGAGAGGGATGATGTCCGGACCAGACTCGCACATCCCGCAGCCCTGCCATACTGTTCAACATGACCAGTGCAACTTTCCGCTTCTATGAGGAGCTCAACGATTTCCTGCCGGCCGAACGGCGGCGGCAATCCTTCACCTGCGAGTGCGCGCAAGGGGCGACGGTCAAGCACATGATCGAGGCGCTCGGAGTACCGCACACCGAGGTCGAGCTGGTGCTGCTCAACGGCGAGTCGGCGGGCCTGGAGCGGGTGATCCTCGACAGTGACCGGCTGGCGGTGTATCCCAAGTTCGAAGCGCTGGACATCAGCCCGCTGCTCAAGGTTCGTGCGCAACCTTTACGGGTACTGCGCTTCGTCGCTGATGCGCACCTTGGCGGGCTGGCCAGCCTGCTGCGCATGAGTGGCTTCGACACGCTCTACGACAATGGTTTCGAGGATGGCGAGATCGCCGAGATCGCTGCGCAGCAAGGACGCATCGTGCTAACCCGTGACCGCGAACTGCTCAAGCGGCGGATCATCAGCCACGGCTGTTACGTGCATGCCCTGAAACCGTCGCTGCAGCTGCGCGAATTGTACGAGCGCCTCGACCTGGCGCGTAGCGCGCGGCCGTTCAGCCTGTGCCTTCATTGCAACCTGCCGCTGCACGAGATCAGCCCGGAACTGGCTCGGCCGCTGGTACCGCCACGCATTGGCGTCCTCTATTCGCACTTCCTGCGCTGCGACGCCTGCCAACGGGTTTACTGGGAAGGTTCGCACTGGCGCGGCATGTGTGCATTGCTGGCACCGCTGCTGAACCGATAGCCGCGCGCATCGGGCACTCGATGATGTTTTCCGGCACAGTCATGTGGCTCCACAAATTGAAGTGCTGAAACACCATCGACAATCAGCTGCGCAGGCTCCGTAACCGCCCGGGGTAGAGCGCTCGAACGAGCGCCCTGTTCAAGCTGACGACGACGCGTTACTTGGCGCCGTAGACGTCAAAATCGAAGTACTTGTCGTTGATCCGCGCGTAAGTACCGTTGGCGAGAATGGTTGCCAGGGCTTTGTTCAAGTCTTCACGCAACGCGACATCGCCCTTGCGCAAACCAAGGCCATCACCGACACCGAAGAAGTCCGGGGCATCCAGAGTGGCACCGGCAAATTCATAGTCCTTACCCGCCGCAGTTTTCAAGAAGCCGTAACTGGCTTGAATGGAACCCTGCAACGAGGCATCAAGTCGCCCCACTACCAGGTCGGCGTACACCTGGTCCTGATTTTGATAGGAAAGAACGTCCACGCCTTTGGAACCCCAAACCGCTTTGGCATAGGACTCCTGGGTAGAGCCCTGCTCCACACCAATGCGCTTGCCCTTGAGCGATTCGAGGGTCGGCTGTAATCCCGATCCACGTTTGGCCACTAACCGTGCCGGTGCATTGGACACTTTGTCGGTAAACGCAATCTGCTCCAGGCGTTTGGGTGTGATGGTCATCGAAGACGCCACCGCATCGAACTTGCGCGCCAGCAGTGCCGGGATCATCCCGTCCCAACTGCTTTCCACCCAGACACATCGGGCTTTCAGTTCGGCGCACAACGCCTCGGCGATGTCGACCCCGAATCCGGTCAGCGTGCCATCCTGGTTCTTGTATTCCAGCGGTGGATACGTCGGGTCCACCCCCAGCCTCAACACTTTGCCAGACCAGTCGGCCGCCCCCGCCAGGCTCGAGGCCGTCAGGAACACCAGGGAAACGGCTGCAATCATCTTGTTCATTTTTATTCCTCTTCAGGCCGCAGATTTTTTACCGGCACAACGGGCGAAAATGCGCCGTCTCAACACAGAAAACGTTCGACCAACTTGACCCAATAGCTCGCGCCCACCGGCAGGCAGTCGTCATTGAAGTCATAGCCGGGGTTGTGCAGCAGGCACCCGCCTTCTCCCTCACCGTTGCCGATCACCAGATAGCTGCCGGGGCATTTTTCCAGGACAAAAGCAAAGTCCTCACTGGCCGTGAACGGCCGCAAGTCATCGATCAGGTGTTCATCTCCCAGCCAGTCGCGGGCGACTTCATGAGCAAATGCTGTCTGTTCGGGATCATTGATCAACACCGGATGGCAATGCTGGTAATCGATGTGGACCCGGGCGCCAAAACTCTCGGCCTGGCCCTTGACCAACTCAGTGATTCTGACCTCCAGCAAGTGGCGAATCTCCGGGGTCAGTGCGCGTACGCTCAAGCTCAGGTCCGCGCTGGACGGGATGACATTCGAGGCGCTCCCGGCATGCAGGGAGCCCACCGTGATAATCGCCATCTCCTGCGGGTTAACGTTGCGCGAGACGATGCTTTGCAGGGCCATCACGATCGAGGCACCGACCACCACCGGGTCGACGGCTTTGTGCGGCACCGCGCCATGGCCACCATTGCCGATGATTTTGATGTTAACCGTGTCGGCAGACGCCATGAACGGTCCGCTGTAAAAACCCAAATGCCCGACGGGATAACCCGGCACGTTATGCATGGCGAAGATCGCGTCACACGGAAACCGTTCGAGCAGCCCCTCCTCCAGCATTTTCCTGGCACCGCCCAGCCCTTCTTCCGCAGGTTGGAAAATCAGGTGCACGGTGCCGTTGAATGCCCGTGTCCGGGCCAGATACCGGCCGGCTGCCAGCAGGACTGCTGTATGACCGTCGTGACCGCAGGCATGCATGACTCCGTCGATCCGGCTGGCATAGGGCAAACCGGAGGTTTCCTGTATCGGCAACGCATCCATGTCAGCGCGCAAGCCAATGGACCGACCCTCGCCATTTTTCAGGGTGGCAACGACCCCGGTCTTGCCCACCCCGGTGCTGACCTCAAAGCCCCACTGAGTCAAACACGCTGCCACCAGCTCACTGGTAGCGAATTCTTCAAAACCCAGTTCAGGGTGCGCGTGAATGCTGTGACGTATCGCAATCATTTCATCTTGCATCGCGGCAATACCAGGCAGGACCAGGCCGGCATTCATGGGTGTTCTCCTTCGACAGGGGCTGTGCGGAAGCGAAAGCGCTGTTGGGGTCGATCTTAAGGAACGGGCGCTGGGCTGGGGAGGCGCAGTTTGGTTATGATGACAACCATAAGTTGTCACCAGGGTGAGCAGATGAAACTGCATCAATTACAGGCGCTGATTGCCAGCGCCGAAACCGGCAGTATCCGCGCGGCCGCGCGTTCGCTGGAGATTTCCCAGGCCGCTGTGACCAAAGCGCTGCGCGAGTTGGAAACCAGCCAACAGCTACCGCTGTTTACCCGAACCGCCAGCGGTCTGAACTTCACCGAATACGGCAAAGTGCTGCTGACTCACGCCCGGCTGGTGATCAAGCAACTGGAGCACGCACAGACCGAGCTTGATCACATGCGTGGGAAGGCTCAAGGCCGGCTCTGCGTCGGGATCACCCCATGGGTCGCCCTGACCTTCCTGCCGGAAGTCGTGCTGGCTTTTCGCGAACGTATGCCACACATCAAGCTGGAACTGTTCGAAAGCCTGATGGCCGTTGCCCAACCGCTGCTTCGCGACGGCAGCATGGACTTCGCGATTGGCCAACTCCATCCCACACAATCGAGCCAGGAATTCGCCTGTGAAACCTTGCTCGATTACCAGACCTCGGTGCTGGTCCGCGAGGGTCACGCACGACAGCATGCGCGATCGATCCACGAGTTACTGGAAGAAAACTGGACCCTGAACTACGCGCCGGACGGGCACGATGGGCTGATGCAGGAACTGTTCTGGAAACACGGCGCGCAGATTGATGAGAATCGAATCGTGCGTGCTCATTCACTGGCCATTTTGCAGATGATGGTCGAGCGGGCCGACATGTGCACCTGGGGGCCGTCCATCGTGAGCACAGCCCCGCCATTTCTAGGGCGTGTGGTATCCCTGGGGCTGACCGAGCAGTTCGAGCCCCGACAACTGAGCATCGTGACGCGCCGCAATGGCTCACTGAGTAATCCGGCGGTCTGCTTCACCGAATGCCTGTTGCAGGTCATTCGACACCATGCGCGCTCGGCCAAAAAGGAAGACCGCGCGCTGTTTGAAACCTTACGGCTGCGGCTGTGAGGTGAGCCTAGGGTTTTATGTCTGATACCTCAGGACGTCTTGGGTCGAATCTGGCAGTAGGTACCAGCGCCAAGCGTTCACTTCTGAGTGGTTTCTGCACGTGGCCAGAGACGGCTCTCGGCCGATTGTGTTGAAAAAGTCGAAATTGTTATCCTCAAGCGTTCTCGTGGACTGGTTCTGGATAGATGCTCATGTTGACTGGCTTGAGTCATTTTACGTTGGCGGTTGTGAATCTCTCTCGCAGTATCGAGTTTTATGTGGCTCTACCCGGCTTTAGATTGGCTGCCCGCTGGGAGACGGGAGCTTATCTTTCCCTCGGTGACCTCTGGCTTTGTCTGTCTCTCGATGAGAGTCGCGTGGCGGAAAAACAGCCTGATTACACCCACTATGCGTTTTCGGTGGGGCAGGACGATTTTGAAGAAGTCACCGTTTACTTGCGGCTTCGTAACGTTATTGAGCGATTTGCGCCACTACCTCGCCGATTTCAACCCAATAACCGAGCAGCAAAGGTCAACGAAGGGCCGAGAAACCACTCAATGTGGTGAGTAGGTTCTCCGGTGGTGGTCGTGTCTGAGTTCAGGCGAGCTGAAAATCCGACTTTTTCAACACAATCGGCCAGGAACGGTCACTGGGATCAAGCTGAAACAACCAAAATCTACTTCCCTTCAAGCTTTCGTTTCAGTCGCCTGAGATCACTATTGACGATCAGCTTATGGGCTAGACCTACCGGCAACATGTAGATGCGCCCAAAGACGTTATGCGTTACGACAGATGATGTGATCGTGAACACACGATCTGTTATCGAAAGGCAAATCATGACATCCAAGTGCCGGTCACGTTCGGTCAGAACCAGCATGTCGGGGGCACTATGCTCCACCAGAAAGAAATCCAGCTGTTCGCCAGCGTTTACTGTCTCTCGCCTAGCGCCGGAGAACCCGCCGATCCGCTTCACGCCGAATAACGAGGAAATCGCGTCCCTGGTTCGGAACGCTAGCCGCATGAACAGTCCCGGTTCGGCTGTCATGATGTTCCAAGCGTCAAGAGTGGTGATTTCAACCGGGAGCGGAGCCGACCTGCTGTCATAGTAATCAAGATCGGACAGTGCACGCAGAGTGTGAGCAGGTGATGTGGTAGCCAAAAGTTATCCCTTTTCAGTGGCCCGACTGCCATTCCCGATAAAATCGGAAGCTGATCATCATGTAGCCATGCTACGCCATAATTATCTCCAAATATCCCTTAACTGTTCGCTGGGTGAATACCTACCGGCTACAGGCCAGTATGGGTCGTTTACAACCCCTGCCCACAGGCGGAAATCGGCCAGGAGCAGTCATTCGACACTCCTCGTGCCAACGTTTGAATTGGCCCGTTTAGTTACCTGGCCACCTCAAAAAATGACCGGCACTTTCCAAGGCAGCTGCCTCTGCGGCGCCGTCAGGTACGAAATCAAATCACGCCCCAAAGCGCTTTCACATTGCCATTGCAACCAATGCCGTAAAAGTCATGGGGCAGCGTTTGCCAGCTATGGCAGCGTGCTGCGAACTGACCTGCATATCATCCAGGGCGCGGAGTGCATCCCGACTTACCGCTCTTGCGAATCAGTGCTTCGTCAGTTCTGCGGCCAGTGCGGGTCGTCGCTGTTCTGGTCGCAAAGCCGGGGTGGATACGCAGACTGGATATCTATAGCGCTGGGTTCGCTAGACACAACCTTTACTACCGACAAGCAGCAACATGTAGAAGTGACGTCCAAGGCGCCCTGGTATGAAGTACAGGATCAGTGGCCACAGTCTCGATGACAGCTTCGGGTCAACCGCTACCAGTCCTCGACAAAGCGCAAGCGCTCAACGGTCAACCCAAACCTGCGACAATGCTGCCTCTTCGGGCTTCGTAACTTGCATGGCAATCGTTCAGGTATTTGAATAACAAATTCGCGGGGGAGCAGCCACATTGGAATTGAGACAACTGCGCTATTTCGTAAAAATCATCGAGCTTGGCAGCCTGGGGCGTGCGGCACTTGAACTGGACGTTGGTGTGTCAGCCCTCAGTCAGCAAATCTCCAAGCTGGAAAGCGAACTGTGCACCCGCCTCCTGAATCGAACCTCTACCGGCGTGACGCCCACTAGCGCCGGACTTGCGTTTTTACACCATGCCCAATTGACGCTACGCCAGGCGGAAAACGCAATCATGGCCGCCCATCGCGGGCGAATGAGCGGTTATGTCAGCGTCGGCTTACCACCGACTACCGCGACGGTGCTTGCGTTGCCGTTGATCAACGCAATGCGTGCGCGTTATCCGGACATACAACTGCATTTGGTGGAAATGCTTTCCGGCCACTTGGCGGCGCAGCTCAACGCACGGCAAATTGACCTGGCCATCCTGTTCCAGCTCGAAGGGGGTAAACGCTGGAGCGTGACTCCGCTGCTGGATGAAAAGCTGTTTGTCATTGCCTCGCCCAGCCTGCCTCAAGCGCCTTCTGGTGACAGCGTGCAGTTAGCCGACCTTGGCGGCCTGCCGCTGGTGATGCCCAGCGCACAACATGGATTGCGCTCGGCATTGATGAGCGCGTTCGAGCGGGTCGGGCTGACACCCAATGTCATTATGGAAGTCGACGGTCTCGCTGTTTTGATGAACGCCGTTCGGGCCGGTCATGCGGCGACAATACAACCGGGGGCGGCCGCTGCATTGAAAGACGGGTCCGGGCTTTCACTGATCAGGATTGCCGATCCCCATGTGGGCCGGCGTAATCTTCTGGCGACGCTGGCTGACGACGAACTCTCTCCGGCGGCGCTGGCAACGCGGTTGGTCATCGTCGATGTGGCGCGACAGTTGGTCGTCGACAAACAGTGGCCTGGAGCTACGTGGATAGAAGGGGTAGACGCGTAATCCTCGTTCAACCCCGGACACATAAGTCTCTCCTGACGACAAAGCCTTTAGAAAAACTAAACACCCCGCGTCAAAAGCAGCCTTTCGGCCACTCCTTCCCCACCCTATCGTTCTCCCCACTCGCAAGGAGCACTTCGTTCCCGCTTCCTTGCAAATCGAGGAGCGATAATGATCGATGTCTTAATCATAGGGGGTGGCAACGCTGCCTTGTGCGCCGCTCTGATGGCGCGAGAAGCAGGCGCCAGCGTGGTGCTGCTGGAAGCCTCTGCGAAAATCTGGCGCGGTGGCAACTCCCAACACACCCGT
The DNA here is from genome assembly GCF_056402155.1 of Pseudomonas sp. P4_C1. Classification (NCBI taxonomy): domain Bacteria; kingdom Pseudomonadati; phylum Pseudomonadota; class Gammaproteobacteria; order Pseudomonadales; family Pseudomonadaceae; genus Pseudomonas; species Pseudomonas sp. P4_C1. The sequence goes on along the minus strand of NZ_JBFUHY010000044.1, from coordinate 22,440 downwards.
AACCTGCGGTGCATGCACGACGAACCGCAGGACGTGCTGATCGATGCCTATCCGGAGGAAGAATACTGGCAAGACCTGTTGAAGGTCACCGGTGGCCTCACGGATGAAAAGCTTGCACGCATTGCAATTCGGGCATCGTCTTCTTGCCGCGATTGGATGCGTTCACACGGCGTGCATTTTCAGCCACCGCTGTCCGGCGCGCTGCACGTGGCGCGGACCAATGCATTTTTTATGGGAGGCGGCAAAGCGCTGGTCAATGCGTATTACCGCAGCGCCGAGCACTTGGGTGTAAAAGTTCGCTACAACACGCAAGTGACCGACATCGAATTGGATGAGGGAAAATTCGTCGCCGCCCACGTGGGCGAACATGAGGTCGATGGTCAGCGTGTCGCCGCAGAACGCATTGAAGCCCGGGCCTGCGTGTTGGCGGCCGGCGGCTTCGAATCCAACCGTGAATGGCTGCGCGAAGCCTGGGGTCAGAACGAACGCGGTGAATGGCCATCGGACAATTTCCTGATCCGGGGCACTCGATTCAACACCGGTATTTTGCTACGGCGCATGCTGGACCTTGGCGCAGATGTGATTGGCGATCCGACGCAAGCACACATGGTCGCGATTGATGCCCGCGCGCCACTCTACGACGGCGGCATCTGCACCCGAATCGACTGCGTATCTCTGGGTGTAGTGGTCAATCGTGATGGCGAACGCTTCTACGACGAAGGTGAGGATTTCTGGCCAAAACGTTATGCGATCTGGGGGCGTCTGGTGGCCGGACAACCCGGTCAGCAGGCGTATTCGATCATCGATCAACAAGCCATCGGCTGCTTCATGCCGCCGGTCTTTCCCGGAACCACCGCCAATACTCTGCAAGACCTTGCCCGCCAGTTGAAGCTGCCTCAAGAAAAATTCGTCAAGACTGTCGAGGACTACAACAGCGCCTGCCGCGTTGGCACGTTCGATCACACGGCGTTGGACGACTGCCACACCCAAGGACTGGTGCCAGCAAAAACCCATTGGGCGCGACCATTGGTGAAACCACCTTTCTACGCCTACCCGCTTAAACCGGGTGTCACGTTCACCTACCTCGGCCTCGCCACCGACGAAACCGCTGCCGTGCATTTCAATGGCAAAGCGAGCCCCAACCTGTTCGTCGCGGGAGAGATGATGGCCGGCAATGTTCTGGGCAAGGGCTACACCGCCGGCATCGGCATGGCCATCGGTACCGCGTTTGGCCGCATCGCCGGTGTGCAGGCGGCCGCTTCAGTGGGCTTTGGCGTCTCATCTGCAAACACGGAGTCTCGACATGCAACTGTTTGATCCCCAAGCGTCGGGCGGGTTAATCCCCGTGTTGAATCTTGACGAAAGTGAAGTCCAGCGGCAGATGACCATCTGCAATGCCTGCCGTTATTGCGAAGGCTTTTGCGCGGTATTTCCGGCGATGACCCGGCGTCTGGAATTCACTCAGGCCGACATCCATTACCTGGCGAACTTGTGCCATAACTGCGGCGCGTGCCTGCACGCCTGTCAGTACGCCGCCCCACACGAATTCGACGTCAACATACCCAAAGCCATGGCCAAAGTGCGCCTGGATACTTACGCCGAATACGCCTGGCCGCAAGTGATGGGCAGGTTGTATCAGCGCAACGGCCTGACCCTGGCACTGGCTTCCGGTGGGGGGCTGACCTTGTTTTTATGCCTGACCCTGATGCTCATGGGCAACCTGTTCACGGCCGTTCCCGGGGGCAACTTCTACAAGATTTTCCCGCATAACACCCTGGCGCTGATGTTCGGTTCAGTGTTCGGCTTTGCGGTACTTGCCCTGACCATGGGTATACGGCGCTTCTGGCGCAACGTTTCACCGGTCGCAGCGCCACTGCCGTTGAAAACGTCCGCTGCATTGGAGGCTACAGCCAACGTCGCTAAGCTCAAATACCTGGACGGCGGCCATGGCGAAGGCTGCAACAACGCCGACGATCAATTCACCTTGTGGCGACGCCGATTCCACCACCTCACCTTCTACGGCTTCATGCTGTGCTTCGCCGCTACCGGTGTCGCCACGCTCTTTCACTACTTGCTGAAGTGGTCGGCGCCTTATCCGATCTTCAGCTTGCCGGTGATGTTGGGTATTGCCGGTGGCATCGGCCTGCTGATCGGCCCGGCGGGTCTTCTTTGGCTGAACCTGCGTCGCAACCCTGCGCACGGCGATGAGAACCAAAAACCCATGGATCGCGGCTTCATCGCGCTGCTGTTTCTGGTCAGCGCAAGCGGCCTGGCGCTACTGGCTTTGCGCGAAACCAGCGCCTTGGGCTTGATGTTGGCTATCCATCTCGGCCTGGTCATGGCGTTTTTCTTGACCATGCCCTACAGCAAATTCGCCCATGGAATATTCCGCAGCGCAGCGCTGCTCAAACACGCCATCGAGAAGCGTCAACCCAACCCGATCAACGCCGGCAGCGACTGACGGTTAAAACACTCATTCCAAAAACAATAGTGAGCATAACGGTAGCCATGATGAAAACGACAACGGCAACAACCCGAGCCAAGGGGTCCAAATTGGGCGCCATTTTGCGGGTCACCAGCGGTAACTTTCTCGAGCAGTTCGACTTCTTTCTGTTCGGGTTCTACGCGACCTACATTTCCCAGACCTTCTTTCCAGCCACCAGCGAGTTTGCCTCGCTGATGATGACCTTCGCGGTATTCGGCTCCGGATTCCTGATGCGTCCGTTAGGCGCCATTGTGCTGGGGGCGTACATCGACAAGGTGGGCCGTCGCAAAGGGCTGATCGTGACGCTGTCGATCATGGCCGCCGGTACCGTATTGATCGCTCTGGTGCCGGGCTATGCCGCCATCGGCGTGGCGGCACCGATTCTAGTGTTGTTGGGCAGGCTGCTACAGGGCTTCTCCGCCGGCGCGGAAATGGGCGGTGTTTCCGTGTATCTGTCGGAAATTTCCACCCCCGGTCACACCGGTTTCTACACCAGTTGGCAATCGGCCAGCCAACAGGTGGCGATCGTCGTCGCGGCCGCGTTGGGCTACACGATCAATGCCACGATGCAAGCCGCTGAAATCGCCGATTGGGGCTGGCGTATTCCGTTCTTCATTGGCTGTGTGATCATCCCGTTCATTTTCGTTATTCGCCGCTCACTGGAAGAAACCGCCGCCTTCACTGCTCGCAGCCATCGTCCAACAACTCGCGAAGTTTTTCGCTCGATGCGTGACAACTGGCGCACCGTACTGGCGGGCGGCTTGCTGGCGTCCATGACCACCACCACGTTCTACCTGATTACGGTCTACACACCGACGTTTGGCAGGACAGTGCTGAACCTGAGCACCACCGACAGCCTGGTGGTCACACTGCTGGTCGGCATCAGCAACTTTATCTGGCTGCCTATCGGCGGCGCCCTCTCCGACCGCATTGGCCGTCGGCCACTGTTGCTGGCGATATCGTTGCTGTGCATCTTCACCGCCTATCCCGCCATGCACTGGCTGGCAGCGGCGGCGAGTTTCGAACGACTGCTCGCTGTGCTGCTGTACTTCTCATTCTTCTTTGGGATTTACAACGGCGCCATGGTCGCGGCACTGACCGAAGTCATGCCACAGAACGTGCGGGTAGTCGGGTTTTCACTGGCCTTCAGTTTGGCCACCGCGGTGTTTGGCGGTTTTACCCCGGCAATCTCGACGCTGCTTGTCCAGGCCACGGGCGACAAGGCATCACCTGCCTATTGGCTGATGTTCGCGGCGGTGTGCGGGTTCACGGCGACGACGATTCTGTATCGTCGACAAAAAACTTTGGCGGTCAAAACCGTTTAGTTCCTCGATCGCCGACGCTTACCACGTGTCGATCCACGGCGATTTCTGCCCGTCGCGAAGGGCAGAAATCGGCCAGAAGTGCACACTCGCAAACTCAACCGTGCACCAGGTAGGCCCCTGACGGAACCCGATATCGCAGTTTCTTGCATTTGCCGGGTGCGGGCTGATGCCCCGGCGGGCGATCAGGAAACCAAATTCGGCATTTGCCCGGAGGCGGCATATGGCCGCGGGGAATCTCAACCTCAGCATACGCCCGCTCTGGCTCGACATTAGCCATTTGCAATTTTCCTTCGGGCCCGGCTCTGCCATCCGTCGGTGCTTCCCCAACCCGATCTGTCTCTGCGACAGTGAAGTTGCCAGCGTCGTGCCCAGTGACCGGAGTGGATTGTTCAGCAACGGCCTTTTCTGCTTCGCGGCGCCTTTGGGTCTCCTCTTCCAGCCCCTTCTGTACTGCGACCAGATCCTCTTTGGCATTGGGTGGGCTACCCGAAGATTGGGCCTGCTGCGCCGCCTGGATCAATTGGAAGTTGCGGTTGCGCAACTCGACGTTGCGACCGACCCGCATGTTCGAGCGAGCCGCCAGGGTTTCAGCCTGTTGGTACTGCCCCTGCTGAAGACGCAACACACCGAGGTAATGCAGCGTCGCGGGATTGTTCGGCTGGATATGCAGAGCACGCTCCAACGTGGCGGCGGCCTGGTCCAACTGGCCATTTTCATACTGCCGCGAGGCTGTTTCGATCAGGGTGGTCGATGCGCTGTTACTTTGCGCGGGCGCTCTTCGCTCGGCAGCAACCGAACAAAGCGACGCGACGGCGCAGAACGCCAGGATGAGACCCGGCAGAAAACGCTTGGTTGGCATCAGTGGCGGACGCTGGCATGCCAGCGAAGGTGGCCTTGAATTGTCCATCTATCTTTCGGGCCTCTTCGCTGGCAAGCCAGCTCCTACAGTAAAACAGACCATAGCGCTGTTCGGCATTTGCGATACAGGGCCGCTATTGACCTGGCCAATACCCTGAAGTTCCTGCCGCAACGGCCGCCGCAACCAGTATCATTTTTTACCACCCCAACATCTAAGCATGATCTGTTGCTGCACTTCACGCTGGGCAGAAAACGGCCAGAAGCAGACCTGAAAAACCTTTGACGTGCGTGGATGCCATCTGAATTCGGCACACTCGCCCGTGCGCGGGTCCTGGCCGCGCTCGGGGCGTCATCACAGACTATTCTTGATCTGGGTAACCGACCGGTCGCACCGAAGGAGGTCAGTCGTTTATGCACTGTGTCCTTTTCGAAATCCGCCGCGGTTCGATCGGATGCAGGAAGGCAAATCGATCCGCGCGGCCATGGAGTTCCGATGAACTACCGGTCTGGGGCACGGCCCCAGGCACTTTTGTCTGACACCCTGAAACGGAGACGCCAGCATGAGCACCTTGCAACTTCACCCTGCATTGGACAATGGCATACAACCCGCCGCCGCGAATTTCACAGGTGGCACCCTGCAATGCCTGTGTGCGACCGACAAGGTCGAGGTCAGGATCGACGCACAAACGCTGCATAACCACGCGTGCGGCTGCAGCAAATGCTGGAAACCACAAAACGCGATATTCGCCGTCATCGCCGTGGTGCCTCGAGATAAGGTCAGCGTCATTGCCCACGGCGAAAAACTGGCGATTGTCGACGAATCCGCCACCATCCAGCGCCACGCCTGCAAGCAGTGTCACGCCCATCTCTTTGGGCGCATCGAGAACAAGGACCATGCGTTTTATGGCCTGGACTTCGTCCACACCGAGCTTTCGCCACAGCGCGGATGGGCCGCGCCGGGATTCGCGGCGTTCGTGTCCTCCATCATCGAAACCGGCACACCTCCAGCGCAAATGAAGGCTATCCGCGAGCGCTTGCGCTCGATCGGCCTGGAACCCTATGACTGCCTGTCCCCGGACTTGATGGACGCACTGGCGACTCATGTCGCCAAACAGAAAGGCCTGCTCCCCGCCGCCTGATTGATCGGTTGCCGCGGTTTCTTTTCCGGACCGCGGCTCCGATTCACCTTTGATGTTGTGCGTCCCACATAAGAGACGGTTAAGTCCCGAACCTTTCGAAGTGGTCATGGTGCTGCTGGGCCGGTCTCTATTCGACGAGGCAACGCAGGACATCTGTTCGTTCAAGGCGTTACGGCGCTTATTGCGCGAAACACAACTGAGCGTGATCACTGTCGCCAATGAAGTCGGCTACTCCAACCCCAGCCACTTCGCCCCTGTATTTCGCAAGCACACCGGTCTTTCCCCAAGCGACTACCGGCGCCAGCGTCAGGGCTCTGCCGGCCGCAGATAGGGCTCGATAAAGCCGCAGCCAAGGATCTCGTTCAGGCGTTGCGCATCGTTCATTCGGCGAAACAGTCCAATAGTCTTCCACGGCGCATGACCATCGACATTGGGCGCTCCCAATCCGGCCAACAGGTCGGCGATCAGTATTGATCGGGTCTCGAAAGAGATGCGTGTCAGCCCGGTGCTATTGCCGACGCCAGCATGGGCATGAGCACCGGAAAAGGCGATCAGGCTCCCCGGAGCGATATCGACGGCAATCCCCTCCTGCGGGCCGATCGCTTCCAGCAGATGCGCAATGGCTTCGTCGGCATCCACGGCATTGCGACCGTGTCGATGGGATCGCTGCAAAATGGCGCGCATATCGAAATCTGCGCTCGAATTACCCAGCGGTCGCTGCCAGAGGCCTGGATACAAGGCGATGGTACGCCCTGCCGAGATGGGATAGATGGGCGCCCACCAGTTGGTCTGCGCATAGATATTCGACCCCCAGGTATCGCGGTGAAACGCGATGGTGGCCGTCGTGCGGGCACGCGGCGTCGACTGCCCTGGCTCGCAATGCGGCTGAAAACGCAAATGCAGGCGATCGCACGCCAGGGTATCGGGGGCGATGCCAAGGCTTTGCACGACGTCCTGCCAGCGCTGCTGGACCTCAGCCGAGCCTGCGAAGTCGTTCTGGATTTTCGCAAAACGCTCAGTCTGCTCAGGGTGGCTCAAATGGCGATGGATCTGTTGCGGCGACCAGGGATGCAGCGCGTCTTCGAGGAACGCACGCGTATATTCCACCAGCGCCGTCATGGGCTGCAGGTCAGTGAAGCGAATGATCTCGCCAGCATAGATACGGTCATGCAATTGGCGAGCGGTGCTCGGTATGGCAAGCGAGCTGTACATGACTGGAAGTCCCCTGAAGGTGCGCCCCTGACTTTAGATCCACGCCGATTGTGGCGAAAGTGGCAGGTGGGGCGAAAAAGCGCGGATCAGGCCCTGGGGACATGAGCAACAGGCGGCTGAAGAAACGGGTAGCGTCCCCGAATCCGGCGTCGTGTAACAGTTTTTGAACCGCCGCCTCAGAATGTGGAGGGTCAGCGCCTTGAAGGATTTCCCCCCGCTTGACCTTCACTTCATCCGGGCTGGCTCCATGCTGCCGCCACCGTTGCCCCTCAAGCAGCAAGCAATATCTGCCGGTGACTGTAGGCAGAAGACGGCCAATAGCTACCCATGCAAAAGACTTCCACCTTAAGTGGATATCCGTATTCAGATCGTTTAACTGTTGGTTGTAGGTATTGTCACGCGATGCGAAGCAGATCTAATACGAAATGCGTCAGTCAGCAGGGCAAACCATAATCGATACCTGCTGACCGAGCTTTAATTGACTGACTCCGTATTGAACGCTGGATACAACGTGGAACTCAGTGCCCCAGTATTTTCGACAGGAAGAGCTTTGCTCGCTCCGAAGACGTCCCGTTAAAGAATGCTTCAGAGGATGTGTCATCAATGATCATCCCCTCCTCCATGAAAACCACCCGATCTGCCACGCGCCGAGCAAAGCCCATCTCATGGGTGACCACCATCATTGTCATGCCGTCCTTGGCCAGCGACACCATCACGTCCAACACCTCGTTGATCATCTCTGGGTCCAGTGCCGAGGTTGGCTCATCGAAGAGCATGATGACCGGATCCATCGACAACGCCCGGGCGATGGCAACACGCTGCTGCTGACCACCAGAGAGTTGCGCAGGATACTTGTGGGCATGTGCGCTGAGGCCCACACGTTCAAGCAATGCCAGAGCTTTGGCTTTCGCATCGTTTGTCGGACGATGGAGTACCTTCGTTTGTGGCAACGTGAGGTTCTCGATGATCGACATATGGGGGAAAAGTTCGAAATGCTGAAACACCATGCCCACTTGCTGGCGCAACTTTGGCAGGTCAGTTTTTGCGCTGCCGATTGACTGCCCATTCACCAGGATTTCGCCTTTCTGAAAAGACTCCAGGCCGTTGACCGTCTTGATCAATGTCGACTTGCCTGAACCTGAAGGTCCGCACACCACCACAATTTCGCCTTTACTGACGTGCGTCGAGCAGTCTTTGAGGACTTGCAAATTTCCGTACCATTTATTGATTCCGCGCATTCTGATGCAGTGGGGCTGAACATCTGCAGCGAAGCGTGAAACCAATGACACCGCGGCGTTGGTCTGAATCATTTGTCGAAATACCCCGCGCGAATAGAGGCGCCGATCAGATTGACAATCAAGCGTCCCGCCGTCACGCAGGTGAGGTTGCTTGCGTTGTCTTTACCCGGCTGGATTTCAACGATATCCATACCCACTACCCGTCCTTTTTTCACCAATCCGTGAATGAGCTTGCGTGCCTGTAAAAAAGTCACGCCACCCGGGGCCGGACCATCGACAGCGGGCATGATGGTCGGATCGAGACCGTCGGCATCAATGGTCAGGTAGTAGTTTCCACCATCGGGAATACGCGAAAGCACCGCGTCCATGCCGATCTCATGCAACTCATAGGCGCTGATCAACTCCGCACCATACTCGCGCGCAACCTCCAGATCCTCGGGGCGTGCGCTGCCTTGGGCGCGCAGTCCGATCTGGAAGATCCGGCCGACATGGGCCATTTCGGAGGCACGACGTATCGGGCTGGACAACCCCTCCCGGATCCCGTTCACGTCGTCGCGCCAGTCAAGGTGCGCATCGATATGGATGATGGTGATCGGGTCGAGACTGTCGTAGGCCCGTAAAACCGGCGTAGTAATTCCGTGGTCACCGCCAAGAATGACCGGCAGCGCTCCGGCTTTGAGAAGCTGGCGTACGGCCTGCTCGGCACGTTCATAGTGCTCACCTGGTTTGGCGACATCGGGCAACACATCACCACAGTCGATGAATCGGATATCGCTACGACCTTGCAGCAGCGGGCCATCGATATCGAAATCGTAATGCCGCGGATCACGCACCATACGGTCGGTGAGCTGACGAATTGCCAGCGGCGCATTGGTCTGGTCGTTGGTGTATGAGCGCGGGCCATAAGGCGAACCGAAAGGCATGCCAAGCACCGCAATATCCGCCTGTTGAAGGTTTTCCAGATCGGTCATCAGTTCTGAATAAAGCAGGGTTTGATGGCTGGTACGTGGAGCGACGGTAAGATTCTTCATAAAAAACTCCTGAGTGATGGGATTTTCTAGCGATGCCGCCAGTGTCTTTCGCGGGCTTCCAGAGTTTGTCCAAGTGCATCGAGAACAATGCTCGACAGCCAATAGAGCAATGCAGCGGTGCCAAGCACTTCGAGGTAAGCGAAGGTGTCAGCGGTCATCAGATTGCTCTGATAGGTGAGCTCAGGAAGACTGGTTACCGAGAAGATCGCTGTGTCCTTGAACATCATGATGATCAGGCTGGTAGTAGGCGGGATCAGGTAGCCAAAGCTTTGCGGCACGACTACGTAGCGTTGAACCTGCCAAACGGAAAACCCCAGTGACCGAGCTGCGCGCGCCTGGCCGGCAGGTACGCTCTTCAAGGCGGCGCGCAGAATTTCACTGAAATACCCGGCCGTATAGAACGCAGTGGCACCAATGGCGATCGCAAAGGAAGAGGCTTGCACTCCCAGCTGCGGCAGACCGAAAAACAGCAGGTACACCACGATCAGGAACGGTACATTTCGTACAAGTTCGACATAACAACGGGCAAACAATCTTGGCAGCCAATGCTCGGCATCGGCCATGTAAGCGAACAGAGTTCCGATCAATATCCCCAGCGGAATGCCTATGGCACTGACCGTCGCGGTAACTTTCAGTCCCTGCAGCAACGCGGGGATTGCGTGATTGACCACCTCAAGATCAATGGGCATTTGGCATCACCTTGGCAAGGCGGCGCTCGATGAGTCGCGAGATCGACGAAGCGCACAGCAGAATAAGGAAGTAAACGACCGCTGTTGCGCTGAACACTTGCAGCGGCAGATCGCTTTGCAGCGTCGCGTTACGAGCCACGGTAGCGAGCTCACTGACGGCAATGATCGACAGCAGTGATGAGGCTTTGAGCAGTACGGTGTACTCGTTGGTCAGCGGAGGAATGGAGCGATGGAACATCTGCGGCAACAGCACGTAACGCCACTTCTGATGAGCTCGCATCCCCAGTGCCTGGGCTGCTGCCACCTGACCTCGAGGAATCGAAGTCAAAGCACCCCGCAGGATTTCACTGATGTAGGCCGCCGTATTGAAAGACAGGGCCAGGATCCCCGCCTCCAGTGGTGTCAGCGAAATACCGATCAGGCCCGGCACAACGAAATACGCGATAAGCAATTGAATCAGCAACGGTGTGCCGCGGATGGCACTGACGTAGACCATCACCGCGTATCGGCCAATCGGTCCCGCCGCGACTCTCAGGAGAAGCAAAAGCACGCCCAATCCGAGCCCTACGAGAAAAGCCAGACTGCTTGCGATAAATGTTGTTGCCGCGCCTTGTAGCAAACCATCGAAAAACGGACCCAGCGCGGTGTGCGCACTCAACCAGCTAATCATTACCTGGCCCTCCACTTAGAGGGCCGCGTCAGGGAGATACCCTGAAGTCGGTAATGTCAGCGTTTCGCCGAACCATTTTTTCTGTAGCTCGGCCAACTTGCCCGTAGTACGCATTTCATCAAGCGTTTCGTTGATAAAGGTGCGTACTTCCGGATTTTTAGCATTGACTACCCAAGCCAACAGCTTGGCATCGCCGACTTCGCCAACCRTTTTATAAACGTCCGGCTGACGGCGCATTTGCACAGCCAATACGTTACTGGGTAGAACACCTACATCAATCGAGCCATTGGCAATCGCCAGGCCGACGTCGGGATAGCCCTGGAATAGTTTGAGGTCAGCGTAGCCCTGCCCTTTGCTGGCTTTTAGTTCTCGCTCGTATTCCTGCAGTGCTTGTTGGGCTGAAGAACCCATCTGGGTTCCCACCACTTTGCCTGCTACATCTTCAGGCTTGCTGATGGTTGTGTTGTCTGCCTTGACTACGAACAGCGAGCGGACGATACCGATGGGCTGGCTGAAAGCGAACCGTTTGGCACGTTCAGGTGTGATCCCGACGGAAGTGGCCACGAAATCAAATTTGTTGCTCATCAAACCGGGAAGCAAACCGTTGAACGGCAAGTTCAACTGCTCCAGCTCGACGCCGAGTTTTGCGGCCATTTGTTCCAGAATATCGTGGCCGTAACCCACAACCTTACCGTTTTCAACGAATTCATAAGGTTCGTAAGCGGCTTCGGTACCCACTGTCAGCTTGCCACGCTGCTTGATGTCGGCAAGCGTGCTTGCCTGGGCTGATGCGAAGGTGGAAGTACAGATAACCAGCGAGGTTAAGAGCACGGTTTTCACGATGCTTCGGCGACTGTGTGTAGTCATGATGCAGTTCCCCCATTTCTTGGAGTGTTGTATTTGTGAAGGTTGCTGGAACCAAATTAGCCAGTGCGAAAGCGCAAGTAAAATCACTTTATTAGCGATATGGTCTTGGAATCTGATACCTTTTATCCATGAACCGATTCGACCTGACCGAGCGTGACTTGCGCTCTCTCCGTATTTTTTGTGCCGCCGCTGAAGCCGGGGGATTTGCTGCGGCTGAACGCCGGCTGAATATGACCAAAGCCTCGATCAGCAGGCATATCAAGGAGGTTGAGGAACGCCTGGGTGTGCGTCTGTGCGAGCGAGGTCCGGCAGGTTTCAAGCTGAGCGCGGCCGGGAGAGTGGCGCTTGAGTTAACGACGAATGCACTTAACTCTCTTGAGCGAATCAAGCCAGAAATTGATGCGGTACGTGCCGTGATATCCGGCACCGTCTCGATTGGAACGGTCGAGCATATGCTCGCTGATCCGAATTGCCGGTTAGCCGAAGCGCTGAAAGAACTGAGACGAAGGGCTCCTAACGTTCAGGCAGAAGTGGCCGTGATGACCTTTGCCAACTTGAACCAGGCACTGCGCGAGCGACGGGTGCAGGTGGCCATTCGTGGGATGTACAAAAAAGAGCGAGCCTTTCATTACCAAAAGCTGTTCGTCGAAGACCATCGCGTGTATGTAGCAAATCAAGCGTCGGGCGAGAAGCATCTCCGACCTCAACTGGTTTATCGACCGCATCCCTTCGTCGAAGAAACGCTGGCTACACATGGTTTTGAACGAGGGCCCGAAGCCGCGGGGCTGGAAGCAATCGCGATGCTCGTTGAGGGCGGTGGTTATGCCGGGTTACTACCGGAGCACTATGTCGAACTCATTGCCCCGCGCTTTGAATTGCGGGAGTTACCGGACAGCCCCGTGTTCCATAACACCATCTGCGCAATAACCGAGGCTTCTCGCCCCTTGTCACGAAGCGCAGAGCTTTTTCTCGAGATTCTTGAGGAATTGCATACAAGCGACGCCTCCATCTCGAATCGAAATAGCGCCAGATAGAAAAAATTGTTCCAGCAGCATGAATCGTCCCGGGTTTCGTAGATACCGGGGGGAGTGAGGAGAAAAACACCCCGTACAGTCCCCATCGCGGATTTACCCGCGATGGGGACTGCAACCGCGTAGCGACGTGCGGCCAGCAGCAAAAGCATCACGTCGTCAGGATAAAGTCCGTCTGATCGATGCCTGCACTGTTAACACCGACGAGGCGAATAGAGTCCACTCCGATCCCGATCACCGTGTCCGCCCCGTCAGCCGCAATGCTCACGCTGGTAGCGAACGTCTCGCTGCTGATCCCCAGCCCCGCGATATTGAGCAAGTCCTGCCCTCCGGCCGGATTGACGTCGAAACCCTGGATCGAGTCGTTGCCGAAGCCTGCGGCAGCAAACGCGAAGGTATCGTTGCCGAGGCCGCCGTTGAGCGTGTCGTCGCCCAGCCCGCCGAAGAACAGATCATCACCCGCACCGCCGACCAGAATGTCGTTGGCCTGGCCACCCAGCATCGTGTGGTTCGCCGCCGCGGCATCGTAGGCCAGCTCACTGCCGCCGCCCTCGGCGTTCGCCTGCAAACCCGCCGCCGCGTATTGGCCATTCAGCGCGACCTGCGCCACATGTGTGCCGTCGCTCACGCTCAGCATCCCGCCGATGCCTGTGTCATTCGCGGCATAGGTGAGCTGTGTGTTGGCGCCGAATGCGACATCGCCAAAGTCCAGCGTGTCACCCGTGGCAAAACCGCTGACGCTGCCGCTGAACGCCGTCGACACATCGAGCTTGAGCGTGCCTGCCGCGCCGCTGTCGAACGTCACATGCTGATCGGCGGCAGCAGCGAATTGCAGTATCGCCGAACCGCTGATAGTCGCGCTTCCCGCGCCACTGGCATCTGCGTGGACGGTGATGTTGCCATCGTTCGCCCACAGGCTACCGCTGTTGACGAGCCCACTTTCAATGACCAATCCGCCGCTGCCGGTGGCTTCCAGCACGCCAGCGTTGGTGACGGCGCTGCTACCGGTATCGATCACCAGCGCATTGACGCCGCTGGCAAGGATCAGGCCCGAGTTGACCAGCATCATCTGCCCCGCGCCCAATTGGCCAGCACCGGAGATGGTGTTGTCGGCATTGGTGAGCAGCGTGTCGGCACTGCCACCAAAGATCACGTTCTGCGCGCTGTCGGATAGCAGCACCTGGCCGCCACCGGTCAAGGTCGCGCCACGGAACAGAATCTCGAGATCGGTTCCGCTGCCGGTGGAGCCGAGCGCTATGGTGCCGCTGTTGTCGATGCTGCCACCGAACGGCATGATCGCGCCGTCAGCAATGGTGATGGTGCCCGTATTGGTCGTGACCGGGTCCACATCGAACAGCAGGTTGGCCGCGCTCAACGTCGCCGCATCCACGCCGTCGACCGTGATCGTCTGGTCGGCGCTGATGCTGAGCACGGCATTGCCGTTCGCGTCGTTGGCGATACTCACATCCGCAAAATCGTTGACGCCCGTGAAGCCGATCAAGTCGATCTTGTCCGCCGCCGCATCGAAGCTGTGAATGACGTTGTTGCCGATTGGCTGGGCGAAGACGAACAGGTCGGCGCCGCCTGAGCCGGTCAGGTTGTCGTCCGCCGACAAGGCGAAGATCGGCGAGCCGGGGGCGTAGGCTTCGACGTTGTCGCGAATCACTTCGCTATCCACCGTGCCATCGACATTGGTCCAGGTCATCGTGACCGGCAAGACCATGGCACCCGTGAAATCTGCTGCTGTTGTGACCGTCAGCGTGTCCAGGCTGCTCTTGTCCACCGTCCAGGTGCCGTTGCCATTGTCGGTGCCCTGGTTCAGGGTCCAGTCTGTGGGAAGACCGGAAATGGTCACCGTCGCGACGTCCGCGCGAGTCACCGCATCGGCCAGGCCCACGTTAATCGGGCTGCCAGCAACACCTGCGGGACCGAGGGTATTGTCGTAGACAACGATGTCTGAGGCTGTGATGTTAGTGACCCCGGCCAACGTCGTAACAGTGTTCAGCGTTGCCACTTGTACCCGACTCGCCGTATTGCTCCAGTCTGTGTCAAACCAGATTTCGCCCTTGCTTGTCGTCGAGTTGAATACGATCACGTAGGTGTTGGTGGCACCGCCGCCAATGCCGGTTGTGATCTGTGACGTTGTCTGCGAACTCGCGTCGATTAGATCAATCTTGTTGTCGTCATTGTTATTGATGTTGCTGATGCTGTTGCGGGTTTGAAAGTCGGTGGAGAGAAGCGCTGTACCGGCCGAACTCCCAGCGGTTGTGAAGCCGACACCGCCCGTCACGGCCCCCCCCAGGAAGCCAATTTTGTCGGTGCTGTCCGTGTAGTCGGTGATCGTGTCCGTGCCACCGCTGGTGCGCAACCGGAATTGGTCAACCCCACCATTACCGGTCAGTGTATCGTTGCCCGCCTGGCCGTTGATGGTGTCGGCCCCGCTGCCGCCGCTGATGTTATCGACGCCGGATGAACCATTGATATTGAAGGCTTCGGTCTGGTTGCCAAGGTTGAGCGTCAGCCCGGAAGTCGTCAGCGTCACGTTTTCGATATTGGCGATCTGGGCGTTGCTGGCGCTGGTGAAGTTCGCGCTGACGTTGAGCGTATCGGTATTGGCTCCGCCGTCGAGCAGCGTGTCGTTCTGCGCACCGCTGATGATGTCGTTGCCACCTGCCGCACTGATGCTGTCTGCACCTGTCCCCCCGGTGATGGTGTCGGCACCCGAAGAACCGGTAATGGTGAAGCCTTCGGTCTGGTTGGCGAGGTTCAGGGTCGCAGCCGTTCCGATCAATACATTCTCGATACCCGTAATCTGCCCGTCGCTTGTGCTCGTGAAGAGGGTACCCGTACTCAGGGTGTCGGAACCGGTGCCGCCATCGAGCAGTGTGTCGTTGTCAGTGCCAAAGATTGTGTCATTCCCGCTGCCCGCGACGATCTGATCGGCACCCGAAGTGCCAAAGATGGTGAAGCTTTCGGTTTGAGCGTTCAGGATCAGCGTTCCTGAAGCTGTGGTTATCTGAACGTTTTCAATATTCGCGATCTGGCCGTCGCTCTCGTTGACAAAAACTCCACTGACGTTGAGGGTATCGGTTCCGGTGCCGCCGTCGAGCAGGCGGTCATTGGCCGAGCCGACGATCACGTCGTTGCCCGCGCCGCCAAAAATCCAGTCCGCACCGGCACCGCCGGACAGATTGTCCGTGCCACCGAAGCCATAGATCGCTGTGTCGGAGCTGCCCGCCGAGAAATTGTTGCCCGCGCTTGTGCCGAGATAGAGCTCCACTACGCTCGCCGAGACACTGCCATCTTTCACCTGCAAGGTACCCGACACCACGGAGCCCTGTTCCGCGGGGGACAGATTCGTGCTGGCGCCGCTGGTGATCGAGGGGTTGCCGAACGCTGCGGCAAACGGACTCTGCAGCGACAGCGTCGCATTGTCCGGGTCGGTCGCGACGAAGCTGATCGACGTCTCGGCTATGGTCAGGCCGGAAGTTGTCGGTGCGTCGTTGACTGCCGACACCGTGACGGTCGTTGTTGCGATATTACTGGCATGGTTGGCCGCTGCCCCATCATCCACCTGGAAGCTAATCGTGCGCGCCGTTGTTGAGGGGTTGTCGCTACTGTTGGAGTAGGTCACCGAGCGCAGCGCGGTCTGATACTGCGCCACCGTAGCGGCTCCGGTCAGTGTCAGCACGCCAGTGCCAGCGTTGTAGCTGCCGGTAATGCCGTTCTGGTTGGTGAACGCGAGTACGTCCTGACCCGTGGCGAAGTTGCTGGTGATCGATACCGTAGCGCCCGTCAGGTTGCTACTGTCGACATCGGTGATCGTTAGCGCCGAGTTGATCGTCGTCGCTGCCTGGTTTTCTGTGTATGACAGCGACCCACCAGCCGTCATTACCGGCGTGTCGTTGCTGCCGGCGATATGCACGGTGACCGAAGTGAGGGTGCCATCGGCACTGCTCACCGCGAAGGTGTCGGTGTAGGTGGTGCCGGCGGCGAACTCGTTGTGGGCGGARYTGGCGACGTAGGTCCAGGCACCGCCGGTGCCGATGGAGAACTGGCCGTAGCTGCCGGCGGTGTTGGTTTGCGCGACGAAGGCTGCGGCGCTGTCGACGTCGCTGATGGTCAGACTGCCAGCGGTGGTCAGCGCAGCATTGGTCTCGGTGAGGTTGGCGATGTCGGCGGACAGCACGGCCGCATCGTTGCTRCCGAGGATATGCACGGTGACCGAAGTGAGGGTGCCGTCGGCGCTGCTCACCGCGAAGGTGTCGGTGTAGGTGGTGCCGGCGGCGAACTCGTTGTGGGCGGAACTGGCGACGTAGGTCCAGGCACCSCCGGTGCCGATGGAGAACTGGCCGTAGCTGCCGGCGGTGTTGGTTTGSGCGACGAAGGTTGCGGCGCTGTCGACGTCGCTGATGGTCAGGSTRCCRGCGGTGGTCAGCGCAGCATTGGTCTCGGTGAGGTTGGCGATGTCGGCGGACAGCACGGCCGCATCGTTGGTGCCGAGGATATGCACGGYGACYGAAGTGAGGGTGCCATCGGCACTGCTCACCGCGAAGGTGTCGGTGTAGGTGGTGCCGGCGGCGAACTCGTTGTGGGCGGAGTTGGCGACGTAGGTCCAGGCACCGCCGGTGCCGATGGAGAACTGGCCGTAGYTGCCGGCGGTRTTGGTTTGCGCCTGGAAACTTTCCGGGCTGTCGACGTCGCTGATGGTCAGGCTGCCAGCGGTGGTCAGCGGAGCATTGGTTTCGCTCAGCGTAACGCTGGCCGAGGACAGCACGGCCGCATCGTTGGTGCCGAGGATATGCACGGTGACTGAAGTGAGGGTGCCGTCGGCACTGCTCACCGCGAAGGTGTCGGTGTAGGTGGTGCCGGCGGCGAACTCGTTGTGGGCGGAGTCGGCGACATAGGTCCAGGCACCGCCGGTGCCGATGGAGAACTGGCCGTAGTTGCCGGCGGTGTTGGTTTGGGCCTGGAAACTTTCCGGGCTGTCGACGTCGCTGATGGTCAGGGTGCCGTTGGTGGTCAGCGGAGCATTGGTTTCGCTCAGCGTAACGCTGGCCGAGGACAGCACGGCGGCGTCGTTGCTGCCGGTGACGGTGACGGTCACCAGCTGGGTGKCSACACCGCCSAGGCCRTCGCTGACYTGCACSSTGAACACKTCMTYATGRCTCTCGCCCGCCTGCAGCGACTGCACCGCACTGGCGACCCCATCGGTGCCGTTGGCCAGCGTGTAGGTCCATTGGCCGGTGGTGTCCACGGCGATCGAGCCGTAGGTGCCGGTATTTGACCCGGCAATACTCCAAGTGGCGGTGGCATCGTGATCGATGTCGGCCGCGCTGAACTGGCCGCTGACGCTGAGCGTGGTGTCTTCCTGCACCGCGCCGGCCTCGTTGCCCGCCACGAAACCGAGCACGGGCGCGTCGTTGCTGCCGGTGACGGTGACGGTCACCAGCTGGGTGTCGACGCCGCCGAGGCCGTCGCTGACTTGCACCGTGAACACATCCTCATGGCTCTCGCCGGCCTGCAGCGCCTGCACCGCACTGGCGGCCCCATTGGTGCCATTGGCCAGCGTGTAGGTCCACTGGCCGGTGGGGTCCACGGCGATCGCGCCGTAGGTGCCGGTATTTGACCCGGCAATACTCCAAGTGGCGGTGGCATCGTGATCGATGTCGGCCGAACTGAACTGGCCGCTGACGCTGAGCCTGGTGTCTTCCTGCACCGCGCCGGCCTCATCGCCGGTCGCGAAGCTGAGCACGGGCGCGTCGTTGCTGCCGGTGACGGTGACGGTCACCAGCTGGGTGGCCACACCGCCCAGGCCGTCGCTGACTTGCACCGTGAACACGTCATTATGACTCTCGCCCGCCTGCAGCGACTGCACCGCACTGGCGACCCCATCGSTGCCRTTGGCCAGCGTGTAGRTCCACTGGCCGCTGTTGTCCACGGCGATCGAACCGTAGGTGCCGGTTGCCGCGCCATGGATGCTCCAGGTCGCCGTGGCATTGTGATCGATGTCGGCCGAGCTGAACTGGCCACTSACGCTGAGCRTGGTGTCTTCCTGCACCGCGCCGGCAGCATTGCCGGTCGCGAAGCTGAGCACTGGCGCGTCGTTGCTGCCGGTGACGGTGACGGTCACCAGCTGGGTGTCGACACCGCCGAGGCCATCGCTGACCTGCACGCTGAACACTTCGTTGTGACTCTCGCCCGCCTGCAGTGATTGCACCGCACTGGCGACCCCATCGGTGCCATTGGCCAGGGTGTAGGTCCACTGGCCGCTGTTGTCCACGGCGATCGCGCCGTAGGTGCCGGTATTTGACCCGACAATACTCCAGCTCGCCGTGGCACCGTGGTCGATGTCGGCCGAGCTGAACTGGCCATTCACGCTGAGCATGGTGTCTTCCTGCACCGCGCCGGCAGCATTGCCKGTCGCGAAGCTGAGCACGGGCGCGTCGTTGCTGCCGGTGACGGTGACGGTCACCAGCTGGGTGTCGACGCCGCCCAGGCCGTCGCTGACTTGCACCGTGAACACGTCATTATGACTCTCGCCTGCCTTCAGCGACTGCACCGCACTGGCGACCCCATCGGTGCCATTGGCCAGCGTGTAGGTCCACTGGCCGCTGTTGTCCACGGCGATCGCGCCGTAGGTGCCGGTATTTGACCCGACAATACTCCAGCTCGCCGTGGCACCGTGGTCGATGTCGGCCGAGCTGAACTGGCCATTCATGCTGAGCGTGGTGTCTTCCTGCACCGCGCCGGCCTCATTGCCTGCCACGAAGCTGAGCACGGGCGCGTCATTGGTCCCGGTCAGGGTGATCGTCACCGTCTGCGCTGCCGAAGTCGCGTTGCCCGTGCCGCTGTCGTCGGTGGCCACCACGGTGTAGGAGAAACTGATGGTTTCCCCGGCGCGCAGGAAGTCCAGGTTCTCGCTGCTGCTGTAGGTCCAGCCGGCCTGATCGACCGCGAAGCCGGCCACCAGTGCGGCGGCTTGCGCCGCCCCTAGGGTGCCGCCGCTCCAGACGAGGTCGTGGTTGGCACTCTGGCTGACCGTCACTGCATCGTTGACGTCCAGGTCGGCGAAGCTCAGCGCGCCGCTGTCGCTCAGCGTGGCCGCGCCGTTGCCTTCGTTCATCGCCCCAGTCGGGTCGGTGATGGTCAGCGTTGGCTGGTCGTTGGTGCCAGTGAGGGTGATGGTCACCGTTTGCGCCGCCGAGGTCGCGTTGGCCGTGCCACTGTCGTCAGTGGCCACCACGGTGTAGGAGAAGTTGATGGTTTCCCCGGCCCGCAGGAAGTCCAGGTTCTCGCTGCTGCTGTAGGTCCAGCCGGCCTGATCGACCGCGAAGCCGGCCACCAGTGCGGCGGCTTGCGCCGCCCCTAGGGTGCCGCCGCTCCAGACGATATCGTGGTTCGAACTCTGACTGACCGTGACGACGTCGTGGCTGTCCAGGTCGGCGAAGCTCAGCGCCCCGCTGTCGCTCAGCGTGGCCGCGCCGTTGCCTTCGTTCATCGCCCCGGTCGGGTCGCCGATGGTCAGCGTCGGCTGGTCGTTGGTGCCGGTCAGGGTGATGGTCACCGTTTGCGGCGCCGAGACCGCGTTGCCCGCGCTGCTGTCGTCGGTCGCCATCACGGTGTAGGAGAAGCTGACGGTTTCCCCGGCGCGCAGGAAGTCCAGGTTCTCGCTGCTGCTGTAGGTCCAGCCGGCCTGATCGACCGAGAAACCGGCCACCAGCGCCGCGGCTTGCGCCGCACCGAGGGTGCCGCCGCTCCAGACGAGGTCATTGTTAGAAGTCTGGCTGACCGTCACGACGTCGTGGCTGTCCAGGTCGGCGAAGCTCAGCGCCCCGCTGTCGCTCAGCGTGGCCGCGCCGTTGCCTTCATTCATCGCCCCGGTCGGGTCGGTAATGGTCAGCGTCGGCTGGTCGTTGGTGCCGGTAATGGTGACGGTCACCAGCTGGGTGTCGACGCCACCCAGGCCGTCGCTGACCTGCACCGTAAACACGTCATCATGACTCTCACCAGCCTGCAGCGCCTGCACCGCACTGGCGACCCCATCGGTGCCATTGGCCAGGGTGTAAGTCCATTGGCCGGCGTGGTCCACGGCGATCGCGCCGTAGGTGCCGGTATTTGACCCGACAATACTCCAGCTCGCCGTGGCATCGTGGTCGATGTCGGTCGTGCTGAACTGGCCACTGACGCTGAGCGTGGTGTCTTCCTGCACCGCGCCGGCCTCGTTGCCCGTCACGAAGCTGAGCACGGGCGCGTCGTTGCTGCCGCTAATGGTGACGGTCACCAGCTGGGTGGCGACGCCGCCGAGGCCGTCGCTGACCTGCACCGTAAACACGTCATCATGACTCTCACCAGCCTGCAGCGCCTGCACCGCACTGGCGACCCCATCGGTGCCATTGGCCAGGGTGTAGGTCCATTGGCCGGCGTGGTCCACGGCGATCGCGCCGTAGGTGCCGGTATTTGACCCGACAATACTCCAGGTCGCCGTGGCATCGTGGTCGATGTCGGCCGCGCTGAACTGGCCGCTGACGCTGAGCGTGGTGTCTTCCTGCACCGCGCCGGCCTCGTTGCCCGCCACGAAACCGAGCACCGGCGCGTCGTTGCTGCCGGTGATGGTGACGGTCACCAGCTGTGTGTCGACGCCGCCGAGGCCGTCGCTGACCTGCACCGTGAACACTTCGTTGTGACTCTCGCCGGCCTGCAGCGMYTGCACSGCACTGGCAACCCCATTGGTGCCATTGGCCAGCGTATAAGTCCACTGGCCGGTGTGGTCCACGGCGATTGAGCCAAAGGTGCCGGTATTTGACCCGACAATGCTCCAGCTCGCCGTGGCATCGTGATCGATGTCGGCCGAACTGAACTGACCATTCACGCTGAGCGTGGTGTCTTCCTGCACCGCGCCGGCAGCATTGCCGGTCGCGAAGCTGAGCACTGGCGCGTCGTTGCTGCCGGTGATGGTGACGGTCACCAGTTGGGTGGCGACGCCGCCCAGGCCATCACTGACCTGCACGCTGAACACTTCGTTGTGGCTCTCGCCCGCCTGCAGTGATTGCACCGCACTGGCAACGCCATCGGTGCCATTGGCCAGCGTGTAGGTCCACTGGCCGGTGGGGTCCACGGCGATCGAGCCAAAGGTGCCCGTGTCCGTACCCGCAATGCTCCAGGTCGCCGTGGCATCGTTATCGATGTCGGCCGAACTGAACTGGCCGCTGACGCTGAGCGTGSTGTCTTCCTGCACCGCGCCGGCMTCATTGCCCGTCGCGAAGCTGAGCACCGGCGCATCGTTGCTGCCGGTGACGGTGACGGTCACCAGTTGGGTGTCGACACCGCCGAGGCCATCGCTGACCTGTACGCTGAATACTTCGTTGTGGCTCTCGCCGGCCTGCAGTGACTGCACCGCACTGGCGACCCCATCAGTGCCATTGGCCAGCGTGTAGGTCCATTGGCCGGTGCTGTCGACGGCGATCGAGCCATAGGTTCCAGTTGGCGAACCATTGATGGTCCAACTGGCGGTGGCATTGTGATCGATGTCGGTCGAGCTGAACTGGCCGCTGACGCTGAGCGTGGTGTCTTCCTGCACCGCGCCGGCCTCATTGCCCGTCGCGAAGCTGAGCGCTGGCGCGTCGTTGCTACCAGTCAGGGTGATGGTCACGTCCTTGGTCACCGTCGCCCCGACGTCGTCGGTCAGCGTCACCGTGAACACTTCGGTCTTGGTCTGGCCCTCGGCCAGGTACTGCGCCGCGCTGTTGTTCAGCGTATAGCTCCAGCCCACGCTGCCCACCGCGTCGCCGGTGCTCTCATCGCTCACACTGGCCACCAGCGTCCCCAGCGCCCCGGACGGCGCGCTCACGCTGGCCACATGGGCGTGATCGGCCAGGTCCACGTCGCCGAAGGC
>NZ_JBFUHY010000043.1:0-38768 GCF_056402155.1 Pseudomonas sp. P4_C1 | reverse complement strand
TCCCCTGTAGGAGCGAGCCTGCTCGCGATGGGCGCGCCACAGTCCCGGATTGGATAAGCAGGCATAAAAAACCCGGCCAACCATGGGCCGGGTCAAGAAGACGGTGGCTATATCACTCTTGTTCGGCAGGTTTGACCAGTCGCTTTTCCAGTTCGCGGCAAGCTTTCTGGATCATTTTTTCAGTGATCGGTACTTCGCGGCCCTGCTCGTCAATAATCGAGCAACCCAGAGACTGGTCTGGTTGCGTGCGGATCACTTGAATCTTGTCATCGCTGCTGTGTTGCAAGGACATGGCCTGTCTCCTCATCAGGTTGTGTGCTTACTGTAGAACCGCCAGGTGACCGCGCTATGACAACTCCCTGCGATCTTTCCGGGCGGACAGTACCAGTCCACCAGAAATGCCGGCACGTGGCTAGCCGAACTTTAGACCAATAGCGTCTAGCCTCTAGTGTTGGTGGACATAATTAACCTGACTCATTGTGATTTGCAGCGAGCCACCCCATTGAGCGGTGTAGGCTGACCCTAATGACTGCTTTGTCCTGGATGATTGCGATGCTCTCTGCCCGTCACCGCCGTGCCGTTCGCCTGGCCCGTCGTTTCATTGCGCCGTATCGCTGGCAGGCCTTTGGCGCCTTGCTGGCGCTGATCGCCACCGCCGGCATCACCTTGTCCATGGGGCAGGGCATCCGCCTGCTGGTGGACCAGGGGTTCATGACCCAGTCACCGCATCTGCTCAATCAGTCCATCACTCTGTTCATGTTGCTGGTCATGGGGCTGGCAATCGGTACGTTTGCGCGGTTTTACCTGGTGTCGTGGATCGGTGAACGCTGCGTCGCCGATATCCGGCGTCGGGTGTTTAACCATCTGATTTACCTGCACCCGGGGTTTTACGAAGACAATCGCAGCTCCGAAATCCAGTCCCGCCTGACCGCCGATACCACTCTGCTGCAATCGGTCATCGGTTCTTCGCTGTCGTTGTTCCTGCGCAATCTGTTGATGGTGATCGGCGGGATCGTCTTGCTGTTCATCACCAACCCCAAGCTCACCAGTATCGTGGTGGTGGCCTTGCCTTTGGTGGTCGCGCCGATCCTGATCTTCGGCCGCCGGGTGCGTAACCTCTCGCGCCTGAGTCAGGACCGGATTGCCGACATCGGCAGCTATGTTTCCGAAACCCTGGGCCAGATCAAGACCGTGCAGGCCTACAACCATCAGGCCGAGGACGAGCGCCGGTTTGCCGTGACCGTGGAGGAGGCGTTCAACACCGCGCGCAAGCGCATCTTCCAGCGGGCCTGGCTGATTACCCTGGTGATCGTCCTGGTATTGGGCGCGGTCGGGGTGATGCTCTGGGTCGGCGGCATGGACGTCATCGCCGGGCGAATTTCCGCCGGCGAGCTGGCGGCGTTCGTGTTCTATAGCCTGATCGTCGGCAGCGCGTTCGGCACCTTGAGCGAAGTGATTGGCGAATTGCAGCGGGCAGCCGGCGCGGCCGAGCGGATTGCCGAGTTGCTGCGTTCGCAAAACATCATCCTGCCGCCGGTGGCAGGCGCGGTGACACTGCCGGACCGGGTCGACGGCCAACTGCAACTGCAAAATGTGCGTTTTTCCTACCCGTCGCGGCCGCAAAGTTATGCCGTCGACGGGTTGAGCCTGACCGTCAAT
This sequence comes from Pseudomonas sp. P4_C1, assembly GCF_056402155.1. Taxonomy (NCBI): domain Bacteria; kingdom Pseudomonadati; phylum Pseudomonadota; class Gammaproteobacteria; order Pseudomonadales; family Pseudomonadaceae; genus Pseudomonas; species Pseudomonas sp. P4_C1. Next base: position 37,109 of record NZ_JBFUHY010000043.1, on the reverse strand, counting down.
GCCGGTGAGACGCTGGCGCTGGTCGGGCCATCGGGGGCCGGAAAATCGACGGTGTATGACTTACTGCTGCGTTTTTACGACCCGGCCGAGGGACGCATCCTGCTCGATGGCGTGCCGTTGACTCAACTCGATCCGCTGGACCTGCGTCGCTGTTTCGCCCTGGTGTCGCAAACCCCGGCACTGTTTTTCGGCAGCATTGAAGAAAACATTCGCTACGGCAATCCGAAGGCGACTTCGGCCGAGGTACAGGAAGCGGCAAAAATCGCTTATGCCCATGACTTTATCGAAGCCATGCCCAACGGTTACCAGACTCATCTGGGGGACGGTGGTCTCGGTTTGTCCGGTGGTCAGCGCCAACGCCTGGCCATCGCCCGCGCGTTGCTGGTGGACGCCCCGATCCTGCTCCTCGACGAAGCCACCAGCGCCCTCGACGCCCAGAGTGAACACCTGATCCAGCAGGCGCTGCCGAGCCYGATGAAAAACCGTACCACCCTGGTAATCGCTCATCGCCTGGCCACGGTGAAAAACGCCGACCGAATTGCGGTGATGGACCAGGGGAAACTGGTGGCGGTGGGCACGCATCAGGAGCTGATTGCCAGCAATGCGTTGTATGCACGGTTGGCGGCGTTGCAGTTCAGTGATGGCAAGGTTACCGCCGAACTGTAGGTGCTGCCGCAGGCTGCGATCTTTTGATCTTTGCGTCTTCAAGGCCTCTGACAAAAAAATGCCCGCATCGTTTGATGCGGGCATTTTTTAGAGCGCCGGCACTACCGATCATTGATCGTCGAAAAACCGCTCATGCCAATCCACGATCGGCTGTGGCGCATTGAGCTTCTGACCGTAGATCACCGAGTACGACAGCACGTTTTGCACGTACTGGCGGGTTTCATCGAACGGGATGCTTTCCACCCACACGTCGAAACTCAGGTGGTCCGCACCACGCAACCATTGGCGTACGCGGCCGGGGCCGGCGTTGTAGGCGGCGGAGGCGAGGACCCGGTTGCCGTTGAACTGGCTGTGCACCTGGCTCAGGTAGGCGGCACCGAGCTGGATGTTCTTGTCCGGATCCAGCAGTTGCTGTGGCGAGCTATAGGGAATACTGAACTTGCGTGCGGTTTCCTTGGCGGTGGCGGGCATCAGTTGCATCAGGCCCGAGGCGCCGACCCCGGAGCGGGCGTCGTCCATGAACGCACTTTCCTGGCGGGTGATGGCGAACGCCCAGCTCGGATGCAGGCCGCGATTCTTCGCTTCACGCACCAGGGTCTCGCGGTGGGCCATCGGGAAGCGGATATCCAGGTCATCCCAATACTGCGCCTGGCTGATGGTGCGGATCGCCGGGAAGTACCATTTCAGGTCGTAGGCCAGTTTGGCCTGGGCGACCATTTCGTCGCGGCTGAAGTGACGGCTGACGTAGTACCACTCACGGCGGCCATCGACGATCTGCCCGCGGGCGTGCAGTTCCAGGGCGCGGCGTACGCCGGGCGTGTTACGCACCTTGTTGATGGTGGCCTGACTGAGCACCAGCGGCTTGTTGAGCAAAGAGTAGGGCGACTGCGAGCGATCGGCGGCGAGGAAACCATAGAAGTCGCGTTCGCGGGCCAGGCTTTTATAGAGCGTCTGCGCTTCCGGATTCTGCGGTTGCGCCAGTTCCAGGCTACGGGCCTGCCAGTAACGCCAGCGGTTGGTGGTGGCCAGGTCCTGGGGCAGGCGGCGGGTCAACTGGTAGGCATCGTCCCAGCGCGCCAGGCGCAGGAGCAGGCGCAGGCGCCACTCGGAAACGGTGTTGTCGCGCAGCTCGGGGTCGTATTTGGTCATGACATCCAGTGCGCGACTGTCGAAACGTCGTGCGAGGGTCAGGCCGATTTCCCGGGCGATCGCCACTTTTTCATCCCGGGAGAAGTGCATGCTGCTGGCGTAACCGTCGAGCAGGTCCATGGCCTTGTCCGGGTCCTGGCGAGCCAGGCGGCGCAGGCCGAGGCTGACCACATCGGACATGGCTTCGTCGGCCGGGGTGAAGCGTGACGACTGGTTGAGCAGTTCCGGTTTCTGCGCGACGTCCACCAGCAAGCGACCGCGAGGGGCGAGGTTGGTCATGCCGTTGATCAGGCTGTTGGCCAGCGGGTAGTTGCGCGCCTGGGCGGCGAGTTTGGTGCGCTCCCAGCGTTTTTGTTCGGTCAACTGACCTTCGGCGGCCCACATGCCGAACAACGTGTCACAGGCTTCGGGTTGGGATTTGCCGGTCAGCCAGAGTTTTTCGGCGTTGGCGTTACCTTCGGTCTTGAGATTGTGGCTGAGCTGGTACTGCGCATTCAGGCAGTCCAGTTCGGTGAAGTTCATTTTCGGGTCGTAATACTTGACGAAGGTCGCCCAGTCACCCCGATCCGCCTGCCAGCGCAACCAGCGCAGCTTCATCCAGTTGGCCTGGGGCAGGTCGCCGTGTTCGGCGAGGAACTTCTCGATTTCGGCGTTGCTCGCGGTTTTCAGGCGCGCGGTCAGCTCGTCGTACGCAAGGTAAGGTTCCAGCGGATAATCGGCGAGGGCCTGGCTGTAACGGAAATACGGGCCACTGTCGCCCTTGGCCAGGGCGCGCTTGGCTTCATCGTAATACTGGCGTTGGGTGGACAGGTCCACCGCCTGGGCGGATTGGACGGCAGCGGCAGACAGTAAAAATGCAGATAAAAGATTGAAAAGGCGACTGCGCATGAGACGTCCGGGCAGAGAAAATCATGACAAGCGCGGGCCAGGCCCGCGCTGAATTGTCTGTAGCTTAGCCTTTTGCCAGCAGCCGGTGAAAGCTTTGCGGGTGTTCCCGCATCAGTTCGCAACATTTGTCATGCAGAGTGCTGCGAGAGTGAAATTGCCGGCCTTCTGAAGCCTCAAGTCAGGTAGAATGCGCGCCCGGTTTTTGGAGAAGCTCATGACCCTGCTCAAATTCAGCGATGTGTCCCTTGCTTTCGGCGCTATGCCGTTGTTGGACAAGGTGTCCTGGCAGATCGCCCGTGGTGAGCGGGTGTGCATCATCGGCCGCAACGGCACTGGCAAGTCCAGCATGATGAAGCTCGTCAAGGGCGACCAGAAGCCCGATGACGGCTCCGTTTGGCGTGCACCCGGGCTCAAGATCGGCGAATTGCCGCAAGAATTGCCGGTGGCCGACGAGCGGACAGTATTCGACGTGGTGGCCGAAGGCCTGGACGGCGTTGGCGCCCTGCTCGCCGAATATCACCACCTGAGCCAGAACATCGTTACTGACGCCGATCTGGACAAACTGATGCACGTCCAGCACGACCTCGAGGCCCGCGATGGCTGGCGCCTGCAGACCCTGGTCGACAGCACCCTGAGCCGCCTGCAACTGCCGGCCGACAAGACCCTCGCCGAGTTGTCCGGCGGCTGGCGTCGTCGCGTGCTGCTGGCCCAGGCCCTGGTGTCCGAGCCGGACCTGCTGCTGCTCGACGAACCGACCAACCACCTGGACATCGGTGCCATCGCCTGGCTTGAAGAAGCACTGAAGGATTTCCAGGGCGCCGTGCTGTTCATCACACACGACCGTTCTTTCCTGCAGAACCTGGCCACCCGCATCCTCGAACTGGATCGCGGTGGCCTGATCGACTGGAACGGCGACTACGCCAGTTTCCTCGTGCACAAAGAAGCCGAACTCGCTGCCGAAGCCACCGCCAACGCGTTGTTCGACAAGCGCCTGGCCCAGGAAGAAGTGTGGATTCGTCAGGGCATCAAGGCCCGTCGCACCCGTAATGAAGGCCGCGTACGTGCCCTCAAGGCCTTGCGTGTCGAGCGCAGCGAGCGTCGTGAGCGTACCGGCAAGGCCAATATCCAGCTGGATACTGCCGACAAGTCCGGCAAGCAGGTGATGGTGCTCGAGAACGTGAGCTTCGCTCACCCGGGCGGCCCGTTCCTGATCAAGGACTTCTCCATGGTGCTGCAGCGCGGCGACCGTATCGGTCTGCTTGGCGCCAACGGTACCGGCAAGACCACGTTGCTGAAGCTGATGCTCAGCGGCCTGCAGCCGACCAGCGGCAAAGTGGAAGAGGGCACCAGGATCGATGTTGCCTACTTCGACCAGTTGCGCCATCAGCTGGACCTGGAAAAAACCGTGATCGACAACGTCGCCGAAGGTCGCGACTTCATCGATATCGATGGTCAGAGTCGCCACGTGCTGAGCTACCTCGGCGACTTCCTGTTCAGCCCGCAGCGTGCCCGCACGCCGGTCAAGGCGCTGTCCGGTGGTGAGCGTGCCCGTCTGTTGCTGGCCAAGTTGTTCAGCAAGCCGGCGAACCTGCTGGTACTCGACGAACCGACCAACGACCTCGACGTTGAAACCCTCGAACTGCTCGAAGAAGTCTTGCTGACCTTCAATGGCACCGTGCTGATGGTCAGCCACGACCGGGCATTCCTCGACAACGTGGTCACCAGCACTCTGGTTTTCGAAGGTGAAGGCCAGGTTCGCGAGTACGTTGGTGGCTACCAGGACTGGCTGCGTCAGGGCGGCTCGCCGCGCCTGCTGGGCGTGACCGAGAGCAAATCCGGCAAGGCCGACCTGAATTCTGCGGTGGTGAAGGCCGAGCCTGCGCCGGTTGCGGCGGCCGTCGAAGCGCCAGTAGCGAAGAAAAAGCTCAGCTACAAGTTGCAGCGCGAACTGGAAGCGTTGCCGGGGCAGATCGAAGCCATGGAGCAACAGATCGCCGCCGTTGAAGCACAGATGGCGGATGCGGGCTTCTATCAGCGTCCTGCCGCCGAAACGGCTGCGGTGATTGCTCAGCTGGAGCAGTTGCAGGCTGAACTCGACATCATGGTCGAGCGTTGGGCCGAACTGGATGCCTGATTGATCCCGCAATAAAAAAAGCCCGGCGTTCAGTGATGAACGCCGGGCTTTTCGTATGAAGATTTGAAGGTTGTTAATTTTCAATGTGGGAGCGAGCTTGCTCCGGGCGGCGTTCCGACGATGGCGGCCTGTCAGTCAACGTTGATATCGACTGTCAGTGCCTCATCGCGAGCAAGCTCGCTCCCACAGGGGGTACCTACAACTTCAGGATTTGGTTTGCAGGCGCACCGCCAGCACATCGCAAGGCGCGCCATGCAGCACGTCATTGGCGGTGGAGCCCAGCAGCAGTGCCAGGCCGTGCCGGCCATGGCTGCCCACCACGATCAGGTCGCAGGTCTGCTCCTTGGCCATGTGGTGAATTTCCTGGCGTGGCTGGCCGTAGGTCAGGTGGCAGTTGGCGCCTTCGAGTTCGGCGTATTTGTGCTTGAGGCGCTCCAGTCGCTCCTTGGCCTGATCGAACTGCTGCTGTTGCAGTTGTGACAGGTCCATCGGCACGTCGCCGCCGAAGGCCATCGCCATCGGTTCGACAATGTGCACCAGGGACAGCTTCGCGCCGTTGCTCACCGACAGTTCGCGAGCGCGGTGGATCACAGGGTCGCACTCTTCGGTCAGATCTACAGCGACCAGAATATGGTTGTAGGGCATGAGGTGCTCCTCCTGAGGGATGCAATATTGGTAAGTATGGCTGGTTTCAAGCGCATTGGTTCCAAAGTGACACAATGGGCTCATCAAGAATCGGGAGTACAGATATGACGGTCTGGATAGTGGTGTCAATCCTGCTGGTGGTACTCAGCCCGCTGGCATGGTTGCGCCCCTCGCGTGCCCAGAGTGGGCGCATAGCCCTGCGGATGGAGGCCCGGCGCATCGGCCTGGCCATGCAACTGGCACCTCAGCAATGGCCGCACTGGCTGAGCCAGGAGCCGCCAAGCCCCTGTGCGCAGTACCATCGTCCGCGACGTGGCAGTCAGCCGGCGTGCTGGAGTTACTGGCAAAAATCACCGGGTGTCTGGGTGAATCAATGGCAGGAAATCTGTGAAGATCGGGCGCTGCTCGATCATTTCGAAAAATTGCCAGGCAATGTCTTCAAGGTCGAGGCCGACAAGCAAATAATCGCCTTGTATTGGGGCGAGAAGGGTGAGGCCGAGGTGTTGCAACAGATCGATGCCACCCTCAAGGCGCTGGCCTGAAACCGGGTCCCCTGTAGGAGCGAGCCTGCTCGCGATGGTCGTCAACGATGACGCTGGCAACCTGACACCCCTGCGGCGTCCTCAGGTTCATCGCGAGCAGGCTCGCTCCTACAGGAAGCGATCAGGCAATAAAAAGCCCGACAACTTCATCGGGCGGGTTGGCCAGGCAGGCCGGTAAAACGGTGTGGGCTGATCTTACGCTGGGCATTCGCCAAAGCGTTCAACTTTTTCCCCTGGTTTCGCCAGCGTAGCGTGTTAAACACGGGCTGCAGCGAATTAGGGCGACTTTTCTAACAATTGATTCTATGAATGACCTTGCATGCTTCGGCGTGTTTAAGGTCTTCGCAGTACGGAAATGACCGGAAAGTCGCGTTTCAACCCGTTTTTCAGGCGATTGACAATTGTCGGAAATTCCGTGAAGGTGACGTACCCAAATCAAACGGGCGTATGAATTGAGCGTTTGTATTTCAGACCGCTCCTACAGAATCCCGACTATCGCGTTGGCGGGTGTGCCGGGGGAATGGGCGTAGCATTGACGATCAACGTCCCTGCCAAGCCATTCGCCTGCGTCCGACGTGTACTGTTCAGCTTCCATATCGTGGAGATCAGTTGATGATTTACGAAGGTAAAGCCATCACGGTTAAGGCTCTTGAAAGTGGCATCGTCGAACTGAAGTTCGACCTCAAGGGTGAGTCCGTCAACAAGTTCAACCGTCTAACCCTGAACGAACTGCGTCAGGCCGTAGACACCATCAAGGCAGATGCTTCGATCAAGGGCGTGATCGTCAGCAGTGGCAAGGACGTGTTCATCGTCGGTGCCGACATCACCGAATTTGTCGACAACTTCAAGCTGCCGGATGCAGAACTTGTTGCTGGCAACCTCGAAGCCAACAGGATTTTCAGCGATTTCGAAGACCTCAACGTCCCGACTGTAGCCGCAATCAACGGCATCGCATTGGGTGGCGGTCTGGAAATGTGCCTGGCGGCGGACTACCGCGTCATGTCCACCAACGCCAAGATCGGTCTGCCGGAAGTCAAGCTGGGCATCTACCCGGGCTTCGGCGGTACTGTGCGCCTGCCGCGCCTGATCGGTGCCGACAACGCCATCGAGTGGATTGCCGCCGGCAAGGAAAACCGTCCTGAAGACGCGCTGAAAGTTGGCGCTGTCGATGCAGTGGTTGCTCCAGAGAAGCTGCAGGACGCCGCGCTGGAACTGGTCAAACGCGCCATTTCCGGCGAGTTCGACTACAAGGCCAAGCGCCAGCCGAAGCTGGAAAAGCTGAAGCTCAACGCCATCGAACAAATGATGGCTTTCGAAACCGCCAAAGGTTTTGTGGCTGGCCAGGCTGGCCCGAACTACCCGGCGCCGGTTGAAGCGATCAAGACCATCCAGAAAGCCGCGAACTTCGGTCGCGACAAGGCGCTGGAAATTGAAGCAGCCGGTTTCGTCAAACTGGCCAAGACCTCGGCCGCGCAGAGCCTGATCGGCTTGTTCCTGAACGATCAGGAACTGAAGAAAAAGGCCAAGGCCTACGACGAAATCGCCAGGGACGTGAAGCAGGCCGCCGTACTGGGCGCCGGCATCATGGGCGGCGGTATCGCCTATCAGTCGGCTTCCAAAGGTACGCCGATCCTGATGAAGGACATCAACGAGCACGGTATCGAGCAGGGTCTGGCCGAAGCCGCCAAACTGCTGGTTGGCCGCGTTGATAAAGGTCGCATGACCGCCGCGAAAATGGCTGAAGTGCTCAACGGCATTCGTCCAACCCTGTCTTACGGAGACTTCGGTCACGTGGACCTGGTGGTTGAAGCGGTCGTCGAGAACCCGAAGGTCAAGCAAGCGGTACTGGCTGAAGTGGAAGACCAGGTCAAAGAGGACACCATCCTCGCGTCGAACACTTCGACCATTTCCATCACCTTGCTGGCCAAGGCCCTCAAGCGTCCGGAAAACTTCGTCGGCATGCACTTCTTCAACCCGGTGCATATGATGCCGCTGGTGGAAGTGATCCGTGGCGAGAAGTCCAGTGAGCTGGCTGTCGCCACCACCGTTGCCTACGCCAAGAAAATGGGCAAGAACCCGATCGTCGTCAACGATTGCCCGGGCTTCCTGGTCAACCGCGTCCTGTTCCCGTACTTCGGCGGTTTCGCCAAGCTGGTCAGCGCCGGTGTGGACTTCGTCCGTATCGACAAGATCATGGAAAAGTTCGGCTGGCCAATGGGCCCGGCCTACCTGATGGACGTGGTCGGCATCGACACCGGCCACCACGGTCGTGACGTGATGGCTGAAGGTTTCCCGGACCGCATGAAGGACGACCGCCGTTCGGCCGTTGACGTGCTCTACGAAGCCAAGCGCCTGGGCCAGAAGAACGGCAAGGGCTTCTACGCCTACGAGACCGACAAGAAGGGCAAGCAGAAGAAAGTCGCCGATCCGTCGGTGCTGGAAGTGCTCAAGCCGATCGTTTACGAGCAGCGCGAAGTCACCGACGAAGACATCATCAACTGGATGATGATCCCGCTGTGCCTGGAAACCGTGCGTTGCCTGGAAGACGGCATCGTCGAAACCGCCGCCGAAGCCGACATGGGTCTGGTCTACGGTATTGGTTTCCCTCCATTCCGTGGCGGTGCGCTGCGCTACATCGACTCGCTCGGTGTGGCAGAGTTCGTTGCCCTGGCCGACCAGTACGCTGATTTGGGCGCGCTGTACCACCCGACCGCGAAGCTGCGTGAAATGGCCAAGAACGGCCAGAGCTTCTTCGGTTAAGCGCCCCCAACTAGAGTGAGAGTGAACTTATGAGCTTGAATCCTAGAGACGTCGTGATTGTCGACTTCGGTCGTACTCCGATGGGCCGCTCCAAGGGCGGCATGCACCGCAACACCCGCGCCGAAGACATGTCGGCGCACCTGATCAGCAAACTGCTGGAACGCAACGTCAAGGTTGACCCGAGCGAAGTCGAAGACGTGATCTGGGGCTGCGTTAACCAGACCCTGGAGCAGGGCTGGAACATCGCGCGCATGGCGTCGTTGATGACCCAGATCCCGCACACCTCGGCCGGCCAGACCGTCAGCCGCCTGTGTGGCTCGTCGATGAGTGCTCTGCACACTGCTGCGCAAGCGATCATGACCGGCAACGGTGACGTTTTCGTGGTTGGTGGCGTCGAGCATATGGGCCATGTGAGCATGATGCACGGTGTCGATCCGAACCCGCACATGTCGCTGTACGCGGCGAAAGCCTCGGGCATGATGGGCCTGACCGCGGAAATGCTGGGCAAAATGCACGGCATCACCCGCGAGCAACAGGACGCTTTCGGCGTGCGTTCCCACCAACTCGCCCATAAGGCGACCGTGGAAGGCAAGTTCAAAGACGAAATCATCCCGATGCAGGGCTACGACGAGAACGGTTTCCTGAAAACCTTCGACTACGACGAAACCATTCGTCCGGAAACCACCCTGGAAAGCCTGGCGGCCCTGAAGCCGGCGTTCAATCCGAAGGGCGGCACCGTGACAGCGGGCACCTCGTCGCAGATCACCGATGGTGCTTCGTGCATGATCGTGATGTCGGCGCAGCGCGCACAGGACCTGGGCATCCAGCCTCTGGCGGTGATTCGCTCGATGGCAGTGGCAGGTGTGGATCCGGCGATCATGGGCTATGGTCCAGTACCGGCCACACAAAAAGCACTGAAGCGCGCGGGTCTGGGCATCTCCGACATCGACTTCTTCGAGCTCAATGAAGCTTTCGCCGCACAGGCCCTGCCAGTGCTGAAAGATCTGAAAGTGCTCGACAAGATGAACGAGAAGGTTAACCTGCACGGTGGCGCGATCGCCCTGGGCCACCCGTTCGGTTGCTCCGGTGCGCGTATCTCCGGCACTTTGCTCAATGTGATGAAGCAGAATGGCGGCACCTTCGGGGTGGCCACCATGTGCATTGGTCTCGGCCAAGGCATCTCCACCGTCTTCGAACGCGTTTAAGCGTCTCGCTGATGGAAGCCGGGGCCAAGTGCCCCGGTTTTTGTTTTTCCGGATTTATTTTTGTTTTTATTTTGAAAAAATTTGAGTGAGGGCCAAAGCATGCCGATACAACCAGGGCTCTACCAACATTACAAAGGTCCGCAGTACCGCGTATTCAGTGTCGCGCGGCATTCGGAAACCGAAGAAGAAGTGGTCTTCTATCAAGCCCTGTATGGCGATTACGGCTTTTGGGTGCGTCCCTTGAGCATGTTCCTGGAGTCCGTCGAAGTTGACGGTGAACAGGTGCCACGCTTTGCTTTGGTGCAGGCCGAAGAAAGCCTTTTTACCAAGCCATAAGCTGGGTGCGCGCAAAACCCTGCGCTTGACCTCACCTTGTTGCCACTATATATAGCGGTGCCGCGTCAGGCGCCAACCGCCTTTCACTTCTCGAATTCAGGAATTTTCTGATCCATGGGCAAATCGCTGGTCATTGTGGAATCCCCGGCTAAGGCCAAGACCATCAACAAGTATTTGGGCAACGAATACGTGGTGAAGTCGAGTATCGGCCATATCCGAGACCTGCCCACCAGCGGTTCGGCTAGCGCCAGCAAAGAGCCAGCCGCCAAGCGCGGCAAGGCTGCTGCGGGTGAAGTGCCGGCACTGTCACCGAAAGAAAAGGCGCGCAAGCAGCTGGTCGCGCGCATGGGTGTGGATCCGGACCATGGCTGGAAAGCCAAGTACGAGATTCTTCCGGGCAAGGAAAAAGTCATCGAAGAGCTGCGCCGGCTCGCCAAGGATGCTGACACCATCTATCTCGCAACCGACTTGGACCGCGAGGGGGAAGCCATTGCCTGGCACCTGCGCGAAGCCATCGGTGGTGACGACACCCGCTACAAGCGCGTGGTGTTCAACGAAATTACCAAGAAGGCGATCCAGGAAGCCTTCTCGAAACCAGGCGAGCTGGACATCGATCGTGTCAACGCCCAGCAGGCGCGTCGATTCCTCGACCGTGTCGTGGGTTACATGGTTTCGCCACTGCTGTGGGCCAAGATCGCTCGTGGCTTGTCTGCCGGTCGCGTGCAATCGGTTGCCGTGAAGCTGGTGGTCGAGCGCGAACGTGAAATCCGCGCGTTCATCCCGGAAGAGTACTGGGAAGTCCATGCCGACCTCGGCACCGCCAAAGGCGCGACCGTGCGTTTCGATGTGGCCCGCGAGAAAGGCGAAGCCTTCAAACCGCTCAACGAAACCCAGGCCATGGCCGCGCTGGAGAAGCTCAAGTCTTCCAGCTACAGCATCGTCAAGCGCGAAGACAAACCGACCAGCAGCAAGCCGTCGGCGCCGTTCATCACTTCCACCCTGCAGCAGGCCGCAAGCAACCGCCTGGGCTTTGGTGTGAAGAAAACCATGATGATGGCCCAGCGTTTGTACGAAGCCGGCTACATCACCTACATGCGTACCGACTCCACCAACCTTTCGGTTGATGCCGTGGCGATGGCGCGTACCTATATTGAAGGCGAGTTCGGCAAGAAGTACCTGCCGGAAACCCCGAACGTCTACAGCAGCAAGGAAGGCGCACAAGAGGCTCACGAAGCGATTCGTCCGTCCGACGCCAATACCGAGCCAAGCAAGCTGTCGGGCATGGAGCGTGACGCTGAACGCCTCTACGAGCTGATCTGGCGCCAGTTCCTCGCTTGCCAGATGCTGCCGGCGCAATACCTGTCGACTACCGTCACCGTGGGTGCCGGCGACTTCGAGCTGCGCGCCAAGGGCCGCATCCTGAAGTTCGACGGTTACACCCGTGTCATGCCGCAAATCGCCAAGCCGGGCGACGACGATGTATTGCCGGACATGGCCCAGGGCGACGCGATGAAGCTGATCAAGCTTGATCCGACCCAGCACTTCACCAAGCCGCCGGCGCGTTACTCGGAAGCCAGCCTGGTAAAAGAAATGGAAAAGCGTGGCATCGGTCGTCCTTCGACCTACGCGGCGATCATTTCGACCATCCAGGACCGTGGTTACGTGGCGCTGCACAACCGTCGCTTCTACTCGGAAAAGATGGGCGACATCGTTACCGAGCGTCTGGCGGAGAGCTTCTCCAACCTGATGGACTACGGCTTCACCGCTGGCATGGAAGAGCATCTCGATGACGTGGCCCAGGGCGAACGCGACTGGAAAAACGTGCTCGACGAGTTCTATGGCGACTTCAAGAAGAAACTCGAAGTGGCCGAAAGCCCGGAAAGCGGCATGCGTGCCAATCAACCGGTGATGACCGACATCCCGTGCACCACCTGCGGTCGTCCGATGCAGATTCGTACTGCGTCGACCGGCGTGTTCCTCGGTTGCTCAGGCTACAGCCTGCCGCCGAAAGAGCGCTGCAAGGCCACCGTCAACCTGGTGCCGGGCGACGAAATTGCCGCGGACGACGAGGGTGAGTCGGAGTCGTTGGTGTTGCGTGGCAAGCATCGCTGCCCGATCTGCAGCACGGCGATGGATGCCTATCTGCTTGATGAGAAGCGCAAGTTGCATATCTGCGGTAACAACCCGGATTGTAATGGCTACGAAATCGAAGAGGGCACCTATCGCATCAAGGGCTATGAAGGCCCGAGCCTGGAATGCGACAAGTGCGGCAGCGAGATGCAGCTCAAGACTGGCCGCTTCGGCAAGTTCTTCGGTTGCACCAATGCGACCTGCAAGAACACCCGCAAGTTGTTGAAGAGCGGCGATGCGGCACCGCCGAAGATGGATCCGGTGAAGATGCCTGAGCTGAAGTGCGAAAAGGTCAACGACACCTACATTCTGCGCGACGGTGCATCAGGCTTGTTCCTGGCCGCCAGCCAGTTCCCGAAAAACCGCGAGACCCGTGCTCCGCTGGTGATGGAAATCATCCCGCACAAGGATGAGATCGATCCGAAGTATCACTTCCTCTGCGAGGCGCCGAAGAAAGATCCGGATGGTCTCCCGACTGTGATTCGTTACAGTCGCAAGACCAAGGAACAGTACGTGCAGACCGAGGTTGACGGGAAACCGACTGGCTGGAAAGCGTTCTACGACGGCGGCAAGTGGGCGGTCGAAGACAAGCGTCCGGCAGCCAAGGCTTAACAGCCTGGGGTAATGAAAAGGCCGCATGACCACCCTCGGGTGTTCATGCGGCCWTTTTTGTTTTTGCTGCTTTCTCTGTAGGAGCGAGCCTGCTCGCGAAAAACTCAAGGGCAACACGTTTTTCCAGGATGTACACGTTATCGTTTACGTTTTTCGCGAGCAGGCTCGCTCCTACAGTGTTGGCGTCGGCATCGGCATCGGCATCGGCAGAGGACTTGCGGTTTGCCTGGCTGATCCACGACACTGTCCAACCTGCGTGAAGCAATTATTTCGTTGTGGAGGCTGCCGTCATGGCCCACGAACTGTATACCCGTACCAATCAGAAGATTTACTTCGCCGGCTTGTCGCTGGAAGCACTGGCTCGCACTGAAGAGGGGCGGGCGATGAATTCGCTGGCGCTGATCCAGGCGGGACGCGAATCCGCGCTGTTTCACCTGTACGGCGCGCTGTTGGGGCTGTGTCACGAAATCGCCGGTTACTATCGCTTGCCTCAGGCCAATGCGCCCCGTGCAGAGTTATTGCTGACTCGCGAGGTGCTGGATGCCATCGCCATTCCGGAAATGGCTGAGCTGGTCGAGCTGGCCAATAACCCGGAGACCTGGCTGGCCAAACTCCTGGCCGCCCATGCTGCGCTGTTTCAACCGCCGCGCGCGCCGCACAAGCCGAAAGGGGACGTGACCCAGCCACTGATCCAGGCTGTCAATCTGGATGAAGAGGATGCGCCGGAGGAGCTGAGCCGGGAGGAGCTGGAGAGTTGGCGTCAGAACCTGAAAGCATTGGCGATCCGGTTTCGTGAAGGGTTGAACGAGTGCTGACGCACACATTTGGGTAATGACATCTGGTCAAGATCTCAAGCGAACCCCGAACGATGCCTATATAATCCCCGCCTTTCGTGGAGAACAGTCCTTTATGCCAACGTCCTTTCTAGAAATTGTCGAGTTACCAGACGGCCGTATCGAGCTGCGCAGGGCCGAGGACGAGGGTTCTCTGGTTACTTTGGATTTCTCCGAGGACGCCAAAGCGTTCCTGCAAGGACAGTACGTGGAAGTCGCCAAGGCGATGTTGAGCGTCGGTGTACAGATGGCCGGTCGCCTGGTTGAAGGCGAATTCGACAAGGACGAGGGGTCGCGGGTGCTTCATTGATCCCCGCCTGTCGTTTTTCTTGATGTCGCTATTCATTGGCTTCTCTGTCCCTGGAGAAGCCTTGCGCGGTGAAGCTCGCACCCTGTCTGTCAGTTAGCCCAAACGAATATTCAGGCTCTGAGCGTCCCCGGTGCGGGCGGCGCTGATCAGTTGTTGCCGCGATTGCGGGCTCAACGGGTTGATCCAGCTGACCACCGTGTGGCTGCGACCCAGGCGCAGCGCTTCGCAGGTCAGTTGCTGGGCGCTCTGGGTACCCCGCGGTTGCAGCAACAGAATGCGCTCGCGGTTGAGGCCGGCATCTCGCAGCCAGGCTTGAGTCAGGCTGGCGGGTGGCGCGATCAGTGTCAGCCAGCGTGCATCCTGATCCTGGCTCAATTCCCTGAGGATCGGTGCCAGCAGGCTCAGGCAGTTCCCGGCTGCACCACGCAGTGACAGCTCGCTGAAAACGTCAGGTTCGGCGCTCCAGGGGGACTCGACTACGTCTTTCAGAATCGGCGCCAATGGCTGTGCCATGAACGCTTCGAACAACGGCAGTTGGGTTTGCTGTGGTGATGTCTGTGGGAACTGCATGGTGCCTCCTTTAGCGGCGAATGACGCCGACACTCAAGCCTTCGATCACCAGTTCCTGGTCTTGAAGGTTCACTTCAATCGGGGCGAACTCGGGGTTCTCGGCGATCAGCCAGACTTTGCTGCCGTCACGCTTGAAGCGCTTGACGGTCACTTCGTCGCCGATTCGCGCCACCACGATCTGGCCGTTACGGGCTTCGCGGGTGGTGTGGACCGCCAGCAGGTCGCCGTCGAAAATGCCGATATCCTTCATGCTCATCCCATGGACGCGCAGCAGGTAGTCGGCGCGCGGATGGAAGAAGGCGGGGTTGATGTTGCAGGACTCTTCGATGTGTTGTTGCGCAAGAATCGGGGCGCCGGCTGCGACCCGGCCAATGATCGGCAGGGTGGAATCGTCGGCCTTGGCTTCGAAGCCGGGGATGCGAATGCCGCGGGAGGCGCCAGGCGTCATCTCGATTGCACCCTTGCGAGCCAGGGCCTTGAGGTGTTCTTCCGCCGCATTGGGTGATTTGAAACCCAGTTCCTGAGCGATTTCCGCACGGGTTGGCGGGTAGCCGTTGTCTTCCAGGCAGCGTTTGATGAAGGCCAGAATCTCGGCTTGGCGTGGCGTCAGCTTTAGCATATTGATCGCTCTGTTTTTTTATACAGTGACTGGGATTATATACAGTGAGGCGGTCTTGGCAATGCTCCTTTTTTTAGCGGCCGCCGGACGGTCAATCAGTCAGTGGATTGAAGCTTCGCCGTTGTGTGGTTAAATGTCTGACCGACCATTCCCGAAACGAACTGCCAGGCTTGACAAGGCGCAGGCTGAAACGTATGTTTCAAACAAGTGTTTGTCAGGCGGAGTAGCCATGGCCCAGTCGGAAACCGTTGAACGCATTCTCGATGCTGCCGAGCAGTTGTTCGCGGAAAAAGGTTTCGCCGAAACCTCGTTGCGCCTGATCACCAGCAAGGCCGGTGTCAACCTGGCGGCGGTGAACTATCACTTCGGTTCGAAGAAGGCGTTGATTCAGGCGGTTTTCTCGCGGTTCCTCGGGCCGTTCTGTATCAGTCTCGATAAAGAGCTGGAGCGGCGTCAGGCCAAACCTGAAATCAGGCCGACACTCGAAGAGTTGCTGGAAATCCTCGTCGAGCAGGCACTGGTGGTGCAGCCGCGCAGTGGCAACGACCTGTCTATCTTCATGCGTTTGCTGGGACTGGCGTTCAGTCAGAGCCAGGGGCACTTGCGTCGTTATCTGGAAGACATGTACGGCAAGGTGTTCCGCCGCTACATGATACTGGTCAACGAAGCGGCGCCGCGTATTCCGCCCATCGAGCTGTTCTGGCGCGTGCACTTCATGCTCGGTGCTGCGGCGTTCAGCATGTCCGGTATCAAGGCCTTGCGCGCGATTGCCGAAACCGACTTCGGCGTGAATACCTCGATCGAGCAGGTCATGCGCCTGATGGTGCCATTCCTGGCCGCCGGCATGCGTGCCGAATCCGGTGTGACTGACGCGGCCATGGCCACTGCCCAGTTGCGTCCACGCAGCAAATCGACGCCGGTTGCCGCCAAGGTATAACCGCGCATGGGTGGGCGCGGCAGCTGACATCCGCTAAGCTAGCCGCCCATGCCGACTCTCGTTCTGAACCCGTTCCTCATTGAACTCGCCAATCTGCCGGGCCATGCCCTTGGCGGCGAATTCGTGTGGGCCGGGTTTTCTGTTATCAAGGAATTCTTATGACTGCTGGCTTGCAAGGCTCGTTGATGGTGGACGTCGCCGGTACCTGGCTGACGGCTGAAGATCGCCAATTGTTGCGCCAGCCCGAAGTGGGCGGCCTGATCATCTTTGCTCGCAACATCGAGCATCCACGCCAGGTGCGTGAACTGAGTGCGGCGATCCGCGCCGTCCGTCCCGACTTGTTGCTGGCTGTGGACCAGGAGGGCGGCCGCGTGCAGCGCCTGCGCCAGGGTTTCGTGCGCTTGCCCGCCATGCGCGCCATCGCCGACAACCCGAACGCCGAATACCTGGCCGAGCAGTGCGGCTGGATCATGGCGACCGAAGTGCTGGCCGTCGGCCTGGACCTGAGCTTCGCCCCGGTGCTGGACCTGGATTACCAGCGCAGTGCCGTTGTCGGCACCCGCTCGTTCGAAGGTGATCCCGAGCGCGCTGCCTTGCTCGCGGGTGCATTCATCCGCGGCATGAGCAGCGCAGGCATGGCCGCCACCGGCAAGCACTTCCCCGGCCACGGCTGGGCCGAGGCTGATTCCCACGTCGCGATCCCGAATGATGAGCGCAGCCTCGACGAGATCCGCGCCAATGACCTGGTGCCGTTTGCCAAGCTGAGCAAGCAACTGGCCGCCGTCATGCCGGCCCACGTTATTTATCCACAAGTCGATTCTCAACCCGCAGGTTTCTCCCGCCGCTGGTTGCAGGACATCCTGCGCGGCGAGTTGCAGTTCGATGGCGTGATCTTCAGTGACGACTTGTCCATGGCGGGCGCCCATGTGGTCGGCGATGCCGCCAGTCGAATTGAAGCTGCGCTGACTGCCGGTTGCGACATGGGCCTGGTGTGCAACGACCGTGCGGCTGCCGAGCTCGCCCTGAGCGCTGCCCAGCGTCTGAAGGTCAAGCCTTCCGAGCGCATTGCACGGATGCGCGGCCAGTCGTTCGCCAACACCGAATACCGTCAGGACCCGCGCTGGCTGGCTGCTGTCGGCGCGCTCAAAGAAGCTCAATTGATTGATTAAGGACTGTTCGTTATGACGGTTTACGCGATTATCGGTGGCACTGGCCTGACTCAACTCGAAGGCCTGAGCATTCGCCAGTCACTGACAGTGGACACGCCTTATGGCGCACCTTCGGCCGACGTTCAGATCGGCGAGTATGCCGGCAAGGAAGTGCTTTTCCTCGCGCGTCACGGTCATCCCCATCGTTTTCCGCCGCATCAGGTCAACTACCGCGCCAACCTCTGGGCGCTGAAGCAGGCCGGTGCGCAAGCCATTCTGGCGGTAAACGCCGTGGGCGGTATCCATGCAGCCATGGGCACCGGGCATTTCTGCGTGCCGCATCAGTTGATCGACTACACCAGCGGTCGTGAGCACACCTACTTTGCCGATGACCTGGAACACGTCACCCATATCGACTTCAGCTACCCCTACAGCGAACCGTTGCGCCAGCAACTGATTGCGGCATTGGCGGCGGAAGGTGTGGGCTACAGCAGTCATGGCGTGTATGCCTGTACTCAAGGGCCGCGCCTGGAGACAGTGGCTGAAATCGCCCGGCTGGAGCGCGATGGCTGCGACATCGTCGGCATGACCGGTATGCCGGAGGCCGCCCTGGCCCGGGAACTGGAACTGGATTACGCCTGTCTGGCGCTGGTGGTGAACCCGGCGGCGGGCAAGTCGACGGCGGTAATTACCATGGCCGAGATCGAGCAGGCATTGCATGACGGCATGGGCAAGGTGAAATCGACGCTGGCGCGGGTGCTCAAGGGCTGAGTCCCGCTTGGTACCGAGTTGACTTCATCGCGAGCAAGCTCGCTCCCACAGGTTCAGTGGCGTTCGCAAAAAATGTGTTCGACGCTATTACTGTGGGAGGTGAAATCGACGCTGGCGCGGGTGCTCAAGGGCTGAGTCCCGCTTGGTACCGAGTTGACTTCATCGCGAGCAAGCTCGCTCCCACAGGGTCCGCGTCGAACACAACTTTTGCGGACACCATAGAACCTGTGGGAGCGAGCTTGCTCGCGATGGCGGACTTAAAAACGCCGAAGATCTCAACGCTTTTCGAGGTTTTCCGGCAGCGGCGCAAACAGCGCCTCGATATCATCGTTCTGCAGTTTCCAGTCCCCGGCCTTGCGCCCGTCCAGCACGCCGGCCGCGAGGTCGGACTTTTCCTTTTGCAGGTGCTGAATCTTTTCTTCCACGGTGCCGCGTGCGATGAGCTTGTAGACGAACACCGGCTTCTCCTGGCCGATGCGATATGCCCGGTCAGTCGCCTGGTTTTCCGTCGCCGGGTTCCACCACGGGTCATAATGAATCACCGTGTCCGCTTCGGTCAGGTTCAGGCCAACGCCACCGGCCTTCAGGCTGATCAGAAATATCTGACGTTTGCCGCTCTGGAATTCCTTCACCGGCGTGCGGCGGTCGCGGGTCTGGCCGGTCAGCAGGGCGTAGGCCACGCCGCGTTTGTTCAGTTCGTCCTCGATCAGCGACAGCATTGAAGTGAACTGCGAGAACAGCAGGATCCGCCGACCTTCCTCGAACAGTTCTTCGAGCATTTCCATCAGGCTGTCGAGCTTGCCTGACGTGCTGCCACGGGTTGGCAGGGTCGCCTCGTTGACCAGGCGCAAATCGCAGCACACCTGACGCAGCTTGAGCAGGGCTTCGAGAATGATGATCTGGCTGCGGGCCACGCCTTTGCGGGTGATCTCGTCGCGGACTTTCTTGTCCATGGCCAGGCGCATGGTTTCGTATACATCGCGTTGGGCCTCGTTGAGCTCGACCCAGTGGATGATCTCGGTCTTCGGCGGCAACTCGGTGGCCACCTGTTCCTTGGTGCGGCGCAGCAGGAAAGGTTTGATCCGGCCGTTAAGGTGCTGAAGCCTGACCTCGCTGGCGCGCTTTTCAATCGGCACGCGGTAATCGCGGTTGAAGCTTTTGACGTCGCCCAGCCAGCCGGGCAAGAGGAAGTGAAACAGCGACCAGAGCTCACCGAGATGGTTTTCCAGCGGTGTGCCGCTCAGGCACAGGCGCTGCCGGGCGTTCAGTTCGCGGGCGGCGTGGGCTGCCTTGCTGCCGGGGTTCTTGATGTATTGCGCTTCGTCCAGCACCAGTATGTGCAAGGGCTGCGCCGCCAGGCGTTCGACATCCTTGGGCAGCAGTGCATAGGTGGTCAGGATCAGATCGTAGTCGGCCAGCTTGTCGAAGTGCTTTTTGCGGCTGGCACCGTACAGCGCCAGCACTTTGAGCTGCGGCGTAAAGTGCGCCGCTTCGTCGAGCCAGTTGGGGATCAGGCTGGTCGGCATCACGACCATGCACGGCCGGTCGAGGCGGCCGGCGTTTTTCTCGCTCAGCACGTGCGCCAGTGTCTGCAGGGTTTTGCCCAGGCCCATATCGTCCGCGAGAATTCCACCCACTTCCAGTTGTCGCATCGATTGCATCCAGCTCAAGCCCTCAAGCTGATATGGGCGCAGAGTCGCATTCAAACCTTCCGGGGCCGCGGCAGTGTGGTCCTTGATGTCGCGCAGGCGCTGGGCAAAGGTGCGGATCTGTTCGCCACCCTCCCACAGTAGTGGCATGTCTTCCAGCGGGTTCAGGCGCGTGGCATCGGCCTTGCTCAGGCGCAGCGTGGTGTCGCCGGGCTCCTGCAGGTAGAACTCGCCGAGGGTGGCCAGCACCGGCTTCAAGCGGCCGAAGGGCAGGGCGACTTGCAGTGGGCCGTGCTCGGAGTTCGGGCGATTGGGGATGTTGACCAGGATCAACTCGTCGTCGCGTCGTCGGGCAAGGCGTTCCGGGTTGAGGATTTCGGTGTGGGAGCGCATCAGGTTGAGCAGGATCGGCAACAGGCTCAGGCGTTCGCCGTTGACGATGATCCCCAGTTCCAGGTCGAACCAGTCGCGCTCCGGTGCCTGTTCGACCGTGGCGTACCAGTCGTCTACCGCCGTCAGGTCGAAACCGAAGTCCTCGTCGATCTGCAATTCCCAGCCCTGGGAGCGCAACTTCGGCAGTTCATTGAGGGTAAAGGTCAGCCAGGCGCTGTCATTGACCATCTCGAACAGCTCGCCGGCACTTTCCGGCAGGGCCTTGCTTTGCCGGGTGGCAACTTTGAAACCGAGGATTCGCAACTGTTCCCGGTAGGACTGTTCCACTTCCGGGTGGCGTTTTATCCGCAGCGTCTGGCTTTCCTGACGAATCAGGATGTCGGAGTTTCTCTGTCCGCAAACGTACTCGTCCAGGTAACTGAAAGACAGCGCCGCCCGATGCTGGATGTACCGCTGCATTCGGCCATTGCGCGGTTCGAATGCGCTGAACTCGATGCTGGCCAGCCACAGGCGCGGTAACGGTTGCACATTGTCCACCAGCACTTGCGGCGGGGCTTTCGGGCTGCGGTTTTCCAGGACTGCCTGGAGTTTTTCCAGAAGTTCGGCGTCTTTGGCGGCAGCGGGGTAGTCGAGGGTTTCCTGCACTTGCAGGAGCACCGCTGCGCAATGTTTGCAGTTGTTGTGGACCGGGCACGAGCAGGTGGCGTCGACCATCAGCAGCGTGCCCTTGGCTGACTCGCGCAGGCGAATGGTCTGGCGGTAAACGTTACTGCCTGAGCCTTCGCAAGCGGCGATGATCGTGGCGTCGCCGACCTCGACGATTCTGACACGATTCTCCAGCGCATAACGGCGGCCACGCTCCAGGCTCTGTTCCTTGAATCGGCTGACCCAGGACGGTGCCAGGGGTTTGCTCAGGGCCGCAGACATGGGAATCAGTCCGGAATTTCATCGGGGACTGGCCGAGGGGCGGGAGCGGTCAGAGAGGTGATCTTGATCAGCAGGCCGAGGTGGCCGTTATCGAGGAAGTTCAACTGGCCGTTCTTGGTGTGGCTTTCCTGTTTCAAGCGCTCGCTGGCGGTCACCATGCCATTGGCATCGATCTGATTGACCCAGAAATCGGCGTCGACGTCGGTAAAGCGTCCCAGCGTCATGTTCAGCGTGCCCTCGATCGGGAACTGACCATATTGTTCCTTGCCGTCGCTGATCGCCACTTTGCTGGCGTTTTCGCCGAGAGTCTGTTGCCAGGCCTTGTGCAGCAACACCGTGTAGTCGGCGCTGCTGGTGAGTTTTTCCACCTCGCCATTCAGGCTTGGCGTACGCAAGCTGTCGGGGCCCACGGGTTGGGCGCCAGCGGCCCAGTCTTCCGGTGCGGCGCGGCTGACAATCGCCGGCACGGCGTTTTGACGGACCAGAATCATTTCGACCTGATACAGGTCATCGGCAAATGCCGTGGGTGCGACCAGCGCTGGAATTAGCAGGGTCAGCAAGGTCAGTGAGCGAAACAGGCGCATGCGGCGTCCTTCAAGCAGTTTTCGGAACGAGGCGCTCGAACAGCGCCTCTACAGTATTAAAGCGCTCTTCCGGGCGCTCCATCGGAACCATGAACTTGAACATCGTGGCGCCTTCGAATTTGTAGCGTTTTGGCTGGCCCTGGATCAGCTTGATCAGGGTCAGCGGGTCGACCGGCGTCTGTGCGGCGAACTCGACGCGACCGCCTTGCGGGCCGCCATCGACTTTCTTGATGCCCAGTAGCTCGGCCTGCAATTTCAATGCAGTGATGCGGATCAGGTTCTTGGTCGGTTCCGGTAACAGACCGAAACGATCGATCATCTCCACCTGCAAATCCTTGAGGCCGTCCTCATCGGTGGCCGAGGCAATGCGCTTGTAGAGAATCAGGCGGGCGTGGACATCCGGCAGGTAGTCCTCGGGAATCAACGCCGGAACCCGCAGGTTGACCTCCGGACCGCCGCCGAGCGGTTGGTCGAGGTTCGGCTGCTCGCCCTTGCGGATCGACTTCACTGCGCGCTCGAGCATTTCCATGTACAGCGTGAAGCCGACCGCCTGGATCTGCCCGCTCTGGCCGTCGCCGAGCAGTTCGCCGGCGCCACGGATTTCCAGGTCGTTGGTGGCGAGC
This sequence comes from Pseudomonas sp. P4_C1, assembly GCF_056402155.1. Classification (NCBI taxonomy): domain Bacteria; kingdom Pseudomonadati; phylum Pseudomonadota; class Gammaproteobacteria; order Pseudomonadales; family Pseudomonadaceae; genus Pseudomonas; species Pseudomonas sp. P4_C1. Next base: position 14,678 of record NZ_JBFUHY010000043.1, on the reverse strand, counting down.
ACGAAGCCCGCGCCGAGGTCCTGGGTGTTGGCGATCGCTTCCAGGCGCTTTTCCGCGTCCGGGGTAATTTGCTGGCGCGGTGGCGTCAGCAGGTAGGCGTACGCCTGGTGGTGGCTGCGTCCGACCCGGCCGCGCAACTGGTGCAATTGTGCCAGGCCGAACTTGTCGGCGCGCTCGATGATGATGGTGTTGGCGCTCGGTACGTCGATGCCGGTCTCGATGATGGTCGAGGCGATCAGCACGTTGAAGCGCTTGTGGTAGAAGTCGCTCATCACCTGTTCGAGTTCGCGTTCGCGCATCTGCCCGTGGCCGATGCCGATCCGTGCTTCCGGCACCAGTTCGGCGAGGTCGGCGGCGCATTTCTCGATGGTCTTCACATCGTTGTGCAGGTAATAGACCTGGCCGCCACGCAGCAGCTCACGCAGCAAGGCCTCTTTGACCGTGCTCTTGKTCTGCTCCATGACGAAGGTGCGTACCGACAGGCGACGGGCTGGCGGCGTGGCGATGATCGACAGGTCACGCATGCCCGACACCGCCATGTTCAGCGTGCGCGGAATCGGCGTGGCGGTCAGGGTCAGGATGTCGACTTCACTGCGCAGCGCCTTCAGTTGTTCTTTCTGGCGCACGCCGAAACGGTGTTCCTCGTCGATGATCACCAGCCCGAGGTTTTTGATCTTCACATCGTCCTGCAGCAGCTTGTGCGTGCCGATGACGATGTCGATCTTGCCTTCGGCCAGGTCCGCGACCGCCGCGTTCACTTCCTTGGTCGACTTGAAGCGGCTCATCACTTCCACGGTCACCGGCCAGTCGGCGAAGCGGTCGCGGAAGCTGTTGTAATGCTGCTGGGCGAGCAGGGTGGTCGGCACCAGAATCGCCACCTGGCGTCCACCGTGGACTGCAATGAACGCGGCGCGCATCGCCACTTCGGTCTTGCCGAAGCCAACGTCGCCGCACACCAGGCGATCCATCGGCCTGGGCGCGAGCATGTCTTCGCGCACAGCTTCGATGGTGGTTTGCTGGTCCGGGGTTTCTTCGAACGGGAAGCCGGCGCTGAAGGTGGCGTAGTCGGCTTTCGGATCGGCGAAGGCGTAGCCTTCACGGGCGGCGCGGCGGGCATAGATGTCGAGCAGCTCGGCGGCCACGTCACGCACCTGTTCGGCGGCTTTGCGCTTGGCTTTCTGCCAGGTCTCGGAGCCGAGGCGGTGCAGCGGGGCCAGGGCATCGTCGCTGCCGGTGTAGCGGGCGATCAGGTGCAGGTTGGCCACCGGCACATAGAGCTTGGCGCCTTCGGCGTATTCCAGGGCAAGGAATTCGGCGGTCTGGTTGTCGATTTCCAGGGTCGCCAGGCCCAGGTAGCGGCCGACGCCGTGGTCGATGTGCACCACCGGCGCACCTTCGCGCAGCTCGGTGAGGTTCTTGATGACGGCATCGTTGTTGGCATCGGCGCGTTTTTCGCGGCGACGGCGCTGCATCACGCGCTGGCCGAACAACGGGCTTTCGGCAACCAGGGCCAGGGCCGGGTCGTCCAGCAGCAGGCCTTCATCGAGCGGGGCGATGGTGATCGCCAGACGTTCCTTGCCGGCGACAAAGTCTGGCCAGCTGTCGACGGTTTTCGGTCGCAGCTTCAGGCGTTCCAGCAGTTCCAGCAGCACCTCGCGGCGGCCTGCGGATTCGGCGGTAAACAACACGCGACCGGGGAACTGGTCGAGGAACTCCGCCAGTGCCGCCATCGGCTGGGTGGCCTTGGCTTCGATGGCCAGGTTCGGCAGCTCCCGGGCGGGGAAGCACTCGCGACCGCTACCGCTTTCTACATCCTGTTGACTGGCCACCACGCGCGGCCAGTTCTTCAGGCGCGCGAAGCAGTCCTCCACTGGCAGGAACAGTTCGGCGGGAGGTAATAAAGGACGGGAGGGGTCGACGCGGCGTTCTTCATAGCGATTGCGCACGTCGTTCCAGAAGTTTTCCGCGGCCTGTTCGATACCGGGCAGCGAGAATACTTGCGTGTCCTGGGGCAGGTAATCGAACAGCGTCGAGGTTTCTTCGAAGAACAGCGGCAGGTAGTACTCGATGCCGGCTGGCGTAATCCCGCTGCTCAAGTCCTGGAAGATCGGGCAGCGGCGGAAGTCGACGTCAAAACGCTCGCGGAACCGGGCCTTGAAACGGGTGACCGCTTCTTTCTGCAGCGGGAATTCCCTGGCCGGCAACAGCTTGACCGAGTCGACTTTGTCGATCGAGCGCTGGTTCTCCGGGTCGAAGGTGCGCAGGGTTTCGATTTCGTCGTCGAACAGATCGATGCGATACGGCAGCTTGCTGCCCATCGGGAACAGATCGATCAGCGAACCGCGAACGGTGAACTCGCCGTGTTCATACACCGTATCGACGTAGCGATAACCCGTGGCTTCAAGCCGGGCGCGCATTTGCTCGACGTCGAGCTTCTGGCCGATATCCAGCACCAGGCTGCTGCCGAGCAGGAATCTGGTCGGTGCCAGGCGATGCAGGGCGGTCGTGATCGGCACCACCAGCACGCCATGGCTCAGTTCCGGCAGCCGGTACAGGCTGGCGATGCGCTGGGAAATGATGTCCTGGTGCGGCGAGAACAGGTCGTAGGGCAGGGTTTCCCAGTCGGGAAAGTGCAATACGGGCAAATCCGGGGCGAAGAAACCCAGCTCCTGTTCCAGCCGTTCGGCACTTTGGCTGTCGGCGGTCAGCAGCAGGGTAAAGCGCTTGGCAGCGCTGGCGGCCTCGGCGATGGCCAGGCTCAGGGCGGCACCGGGCAGGTTGCCCCAGTGCTGTTTACCTGCCGCGGCAGGGAGAAGCGGTAGACGCAGAACGGGCACGGAAGGTTGAGCTCCAAGCGTTGCGACAAAGTCGACAATTGTAGCGGTCAACGATGCCGCCTGTCAGTTGCTGACTGCGTCTAAAGCGACGGTCTGATGAAATGTAGTGGTAAAGACAAAATTCAGCGGTTTTTTACCGGAAATTACTGAATATGTAGTGGCAAATACAACGAGTGTTACGGAGGGTTACGGATAAGGACGCGTGACCTCCAAAAAATTGACTTCGCTGCAAGCCCCGGTTTTATTGGGCTTGCGCGAGGCGTAAGTTTTTTGAACGACGATTTGTTACGAAAAGCACGACGGGCGCGCATTGCTACAGCTGTCACTCGGCGGCATAATGTAGCCCCTTTTTTCTGCCCCTACATGTGGAAGGTTCCCGTGACTCAGAAGCCCGACCAGTGTCTTGGTGAATGGATCGACCGTGAAGCACTCGCAGAAGCGATGATTCCGCTTATCGGTCAGCTCTACCGCAATAACAACGTGGTGAGCTCGATCTATGGCCGCAGCCTGATCAATCGTTCAGTCATTGCGATTCTCAAAGCTCACCGCTTTGCTCGTCACCGTCAGTCCGACGAAAGCGAGCTGTCCGTCCACGAAACATTCCCGCTGATCAAGGCGATGAGCGAGCTCAAGCTCGGCGCCGCTTCGGTGGACCTGGGCAAGCTGGCGGCCAAATTCAAGGCCGAAGGCAATGGCCGTACTGCCGAGCAGTTCGTCCGTGAAGAACTGGCTGACGTGGTTGGCCAGCAGAACGCTTCGGCCCGCAAAGGCACCGACGTTGTCCTCTACGGCTTCGGTCGTATCGGCCGTCTGCTGGCGCGCATCCTGATCGAGAAAACCGGTGGTGGCGACGGCCTGCGCCTGCGCGCCATCGTGGTCCGCAAGGGCGCCGAGAACGACCTGGTCAAGCGCGCCAGCCTGCTGCGCCGCGACTCGGTCCATGGCCCGTTCGATGGCACCATCACCATCGATGAAGCCAACAACACCATCACCGCCAACGGCAACCTGATCCAGGTTATCTACGCCAAGAGCCCGGCCGAAGTCGACTACACCCAGTACGGCATCGAAAACGCTCTGATCGTCGACAACACCGGTGTATGGCGTGACGCCGACGGTCTGGGCCAGCACCTGGCCTGCCCGGGCGCTGCCCGCGTGATCCTCACCGCACCTGGCAAGGGCGCGCTGAAGAACATCGTGCACGGCATCAACCATGGCGACATCACCCCTGACGACAAGATCATCTCGGCGGCGTCCTGCACCACCAACGCCATCGTGCCGGTGCTCAAGGCAGTCAACGACAAGTACGGCATCGTCAACGGCCACGTCGAAACCGTTCACTCGTTCACCAACGACCAGAACCTGATCGACAACTTCCACAAGGGCAGCCGTCGTGGCCGCGCCGCGCCGCTGAACATGGTCATCACCGAGACCGGTGCCGCCACCGCAGCCGCCAAGGCGTTGCCAGTGCTCAAGGGCAAGCTGACCGGCAACGCGATTCGCGTGCCTACGCCGAACGTGTCGATGGCTATCCTGAACCTGAACCTGGAAAAGGCCACCACTCGCGAAGAGATCAACGAGTACCTGCGCCAGATGGCCATGCACTCGGACCTGCACAAGCAGATCGACTACGTGAGCTCCCAGGAAGTGGTTTCCACCGACTTCGTCGGCTCGCGCCACGCAGGCGTAGTGGACGCGGAAGCGACCATCACCCAGGATAACCGCGTTGTTCTGTACGTCTGGTACGACAACGAGTTCGGTTACAGCTGCCAGGTGGTTCGCGTGATGGAAGACATGGCCGGTGTAAACCCGCCAGCATTCCCGCGCTAAGCCTTAGCTGCAAATGAAAACGCCCCGACCTTGGTTGGGGCGTTTTTGTTTGTGCTGCTTTTGTCTGTTGAGGGGTGTGTTGTTCGCGCTGGCCTCATCGCGAGCAGGCTCGCTCCCACAGGATTATTGGCCGTTCCCGGGATCTGTGCCTGGCTGCATTCCCTGTGGGAGCAGCCGGTCGACGCTCGATTGCTCGCGATGGCGGTGTGTCAGGCGCCATTGATGCTGGATGTGCTGGCCTCATCGTCGGATCGCCGCCCGGACCAAGCCCGCTCCCACAGGATTATTGGGCGTTCCCGGGATCTGTGTCTGGCTACATTCCCTGTGGGAGCAGCCGGTCGACGCTCGATTGCTCGCGATGGCGGTGTGTCAGGCGCCATTGATGTTGGATGTGATGGCCTCATCGCGAGCAGGCTCGCTCCCACAGGATTATTGGCCGTTCCCGGGATCTGTGCCTGGCTGCATTCCCTGTGGGAGCAGCCGGTCGACGCTCGATTGCTCGCGATGGCGGTGTGTCAGGCGCCATTGATGCTGGATGTGCTGGCCTCATCGTCGGATCGCCGCCCGGACCAAGCTCGCTCCCACAAGAGGATGGCGTCTGTGTCAGGTGCGTCGGGCGAGGGCGCCCATGGCCATGAACAACGCCGCAATCGCCCTGGCTTCGTGGAGTTCACCACGTGCCACCAACTCGGGGATTTGCGCCAGGGGCACCCGCAGGCATTCCAGCGGCTCGGGTTCGTCGCCGGCCGATTGGCAGGGGCTCAGTTGTTCGGCCAGTACCACCCGGTAGCGATGGCACAAGTGTCCCGGTGCCAGGGTCAGTTCGCCCAGTTCGGTGAGACGTGCTGCGCGCATGCCGACTTCTTCGCTCAGCTCGCGCTGCGCCGCCTGCAAATAGTCCTCATCGGGTTCAGCGCCGCCCTTGGGCAGGCCGAGTATGGTTTTTTCCACACCGACTGCGTATTCACGCACCAGCAGCACATGCTCTGGATCAGGCATCGCCACCAGCATCACCGAACGATAACCGGTGCCGCGCAGGCGTTCGTAGACCCGCTGCTGGCCGTTGCTGAATTGCAGGTGCAGGGCTTCGATCTGAAAGTGGCCGCTTTGCGCCAGCAGTTCAGTCTTGAGGATGGTTGGGCAGTTGCGCATGGGGCAGTCCCCTGTTTGGGATAAAGACACTGTGCGCTGTACAGCGGGGGCCGCCATCGTCCGAGCGGACGAGGTCGGCAGTCGGGCTTAGCCGAGGGTCGCCACGCTGCGCAGGATCAGGCGCACCAGCATGGTCTGGCGGGTCACGCCGGTTTTGGAGAAGGTCGAGCGCAAGTGCGCCCGCGAGGTATTGCGGCTGATGCCCAGTTCTTCCGAGGCTTCGTCGAGGGTCAGGCCGTTGGCCAATAACATGGCAAGCTGGGTTTCCGCCGGGGTGAAGTCGAACAGCGCACGAACGATTTCCTGCGGGGCGGTGGACTGTTGTTCCGGGTCGCTGATGAAAATCACCACGGTCGGGCATTGCTTGCCCTCGCTCCAGTCGGTCAATGGCACCGAGCGCACGATGATCCCCAGGTCCGCTTTGCCGGACGGCCGCTGCACGCGCAGGGCTTCGACCACCGACGGGTTGCTGCTCTTCTGCGACAGCAGCGACTGCTTGACCAGTCGGCGGAACTCTTGGGTGTCCCGGGCCGTACCGACCTGCAGGCCATCGTTGACCAGTTTGATGCCGTCCTTTTCCTGGATCAGCCGGTCGGCGACCTGGTTGGTCTGCAGCACCTTGCCGGACTCGTCGAGGATGATCGTGCCGACCGCCATCTGGTTCACCGCGCCGGCGTACAGGTTGCGCTCGGCTTCGATGCGGTTGAGTTGCATGTGGATCTTGATCGAACGTTCCAGGTGCGCAATGAAATGCGTGAGCATGGCCTTTTCTTCATTGCCGAAAGGCTTGTCGTCACGTCCGCGGCTGATGCGAATGCGGCACTGGGCGCCGTCGACGGTGTTGATGTCGGCACCGAGGATGTGGAACACGTCCACAGGTTCAAGGAAATTCTTGTAGAACTCGGAGTTTTGCCAGTCGTCGTTGGAAACGAACTCGGCGAGGGTCACGACCTGGCGGTTGGGCAGGTCGACAAAGGGGTCGAGGCTGAAAAAGTGTTTGTTGTACGACGCAGTCGCCTCGGTCGAGGTGCCGGTGGTGTTGACCATCAATCCGTCCACGTGGGCGCTGGGCGGACGCAGGATGAAGGTCACGTACTTGCTGTTCAGATGCACATTGAGCTGATTGAGAAAAGTCGCCCAGGGAATGGTTTCCAGCGGCCCCTGATAGAGGTTGCCGAGCAAATCACTGAACGTATCGAGGCTGAGGCTCTGCTGCATGGGGAAAAACCGTTTTTATTATTAGCGTTGGCGGTGGCCGAGAATAAGCGCCGGTATCGACTCCTTGCAACGCTCGGGCTCAAGGCCTGACCGGCGGCTGCCGCTCAGGCCCGGGGCGGGCGAAAAGCCGCTGACGTCAGACCCGTTCGCTGGTGCGCACGACAAACTTTTTGTGTTCGGCAGCGTCCGCCGACAGCGCTTCCACATCGGTATAGAACTGCTCGTACCAACGACGCAACTGATAGACCGGACCGTCACCGTCACACAGCAGCGGGTTGTCGACGCGGGTCTTGCTGTGCCAGATGGCCACGTCTTCGTAGAAGGCTGCCTGAGCCTGCGCCACGTAGGCCTTGGCCATCGCCTGGTTTTGCTCCTCGCTGAGCCCCGGGATCTTTTTCACCAGCACGCCGTAGCGCAGGGTGAAGCTGTCCAGGTCGATCGGCACGTGGCAGTTGAGCAGGATCGAGTGGATCGGCTGGCCGTTCATCGCGCCGTTCATTTCGGTGATCTGATAGGCCGGGCCGAAGTAGGTGGCTTCGGTGGTCAGCACGCTGTCACCGGACAGGCGCTCACTGCGGGCACGCATGATCTGAGTCGCCAGGTGGCCCTGGAAAATGTTGATGAACTCCTCGACCGGCGCGCCGTGCACAGTGCCGAAGTGCGCCATGTCGGCGATGTTGTCGATCAGTTCGCGGCAGTTGGTGCCAATCTGCAATTCGGCGACTTCCCATGCCGCCCATTCGTCGCTGTAGCAGGCGTCGATGCGCGGAATGCGTTGCTCAGGCAGCGGCGGGTTGCCTTCAGGGTCATTCCAGACGAATAGCAGTTGGTTTTCTTCCATGATCGGCCAACTCTTGATTTTGGCCCGTGGCGGGATGCGCTTGGCATAGGGGATGTCATCGCACACGCCATCGGCCCCCCAGCGCCAGGCGTGGAACGGGCAGCGGATCGAGTTACCTTCAACGCAACCGGTGCTCAGGTCGGCGCCCATGTGCGGGCAGTAGCCATCAAGAATATGCAGTTCGCCGTCTTCACCCTGGAACGCCACCAGACGGGTGCCGAACACCTCCAGGCGATGGGCCTTGCCGTCGCGGTATTGCGCGGCCAGGCCCAGGCAATGCCAGCCGCGGGCGTAGCGGTCTTCCAGCAGTTTGGCTTCGATGCGGTGCAGGGTACTCATCTTATTATTCTCCCAAGGGATCACGGGTTTGGCGCATGTAACGGATTCTGCCGGCCCTGTAAAAGCGGGCATCGTCTGAATGGACGATGGCTGCTTTTGGTTGGCCCGCTCTACTGGCGTCATTGGACCCATGGCAGGAGTTGGCGATGAGTAATGAACAAGGGCCGGTAGCGGTGATTACCGGGGCCGCCAGTGGTATTGGCCGAGGCTTGGCCGAACACGCGGCGAAGCTGGGCATGCGCCTGGTGCTGGCGGATCGGGATGCAGCGGGCCTGCAAGCCCTGTGCGACGAATTGCAGGCCCGCGGTGCGCAAGCGATTGTCTGCGTCACCGATGTCGGTGATGTAACGCAGGTCGAGCGCTTGCGTGATCGGGCTGTCGAGCAATTTGGCGGGGTGGACCTGCTGTTCAACAACGCCGGGGTGATGCAAACCGGCTTAAGCTGGGAAATCACCGAGGCGCAATGGCAGCGCATACTGGACGTCAACCTCAACGGCGTGATCAACGGCATTCGCAGCTTTGTGCCGCTGCTGCTCAGCCAGGGCCGGGCAGCCCATGTGGTCAACACGGCGTCCCTTGCCGGGCTGGTCAGCAGCCCGCTGATGGCGCCGTACAACGTGACCAAGCAAGCCGTGGTCGCGCTCTCGGAAACCCTGCATTACGAACTCGCCATGATCGGTGCGCCGGTGTCGGTTTCGGTGCTGTGCCCGGGGCCGGTGGCCAGTGAAATCATGGCGTCGAACCAGATGGCGGGTACCGCCGGATCCGACTTCAATCAATTGCTCGACAGCACCGTTCGCCAGGGTATGACCCCGGCGGAGCTGGCCGCGCAAGTGTTCGACGCCGTCGCGCAAAAGCGTTTCTGGATTCTGCCCCACAAGGGTTTCAAACCGGCCCTTGAGCGCCGCGTACAAAGCATCCTGGGAGAAACCAATCCGCAGTTTCAAATGACTGACGTAGAGGACGATGCCCATGCCGCTCGATAAGCAGATCGCTGGAGTCCTCCAGCAGTTTCGCGACATCCCGGAACCCGATTTCAGTCAGGTCGATGCCGCACAGTACCGGCAGTTCTCCGACAACCTGCTGCCGGCCATTCCCGGCGATCCGATGAGCGAGGTGCGCGACCTGCGGGTGGCCGGCGCGGACGGTGAACTGGACGCACGGCTGTACCGGCCATCGGAAGCATTCAATCTGCCATTGCTGGTGTTTTTCCATGGCGGCGGATTTGTCATGGGCAATCTCGATACCCACGACAATCTCTGCCGTTCGCTGGCCCGTCAGACCGAGGCGGTGGTGGTATCGGTCGCCTACCGACTGGCGCCGGAAAACAAGTTCCCGGCTGCACCGCTCGATTGTTATGCGGCCACCTGCTGGTTGGTTGAGCACGCAGCTGAACTGCGCGTCGACGGCAGCCGGCTGGCCTTGGCCGGGGACAGCGCCGGGGGCAACCTGGCGCTGGCTGTCAGTCAGTTGGCGGCACGACACCAGGGGCCGAAGGTCAGCTATCAGTGTCTGTTTTACCCGGTCACTGACGCAGGTTGCGACTCTCAGTCCTTCGAAGAATTTGCCGAGAGCTATCTGCTTTCCGCCGGGATGATGCGCTGGTTCTGGCAGCAGTACCTGCAAGACGTCGGGCAGGCGGATGATCCATTGGCCTCGCCCATGCGCGCCGAGAGCCTGGCGGGATTGCCGCCAACGACCCTGATTACCGCCGAATTTGACCCCTTGCGTGATGAGGGTGAGGCAATGGCCGAGTGCCTGCGCGAGGCCGGAGTGCCTGTGCGGGTTCAGCGTTGTGACGGCATGATCCACGGTTTTATCAGCATGGCGCCCTTTGTCGAAGGGGCGGCATATGCCTTGTCCGATGCGGCGGCGGACCTGCGCGAGGCACTCCAGTGAACGGCCTGGCTTTCAACACGGTGCCGCAACTCATCGAGGCCATTGGCGCCGGTCAGATGGTGGTGATCACCGACGACGAACACAACGGCGAAGGCTCATTGCTGATGGCCGCCGAACAGGCCGGGGCCGAGGCCGTCACGTTCATGGCGGTGCAGGCACGCGGGCTGATTTGCCTGGCCCTGACCGAGCAACGCTGTCGCGCGCTGGGCCTGGACCTGATGGTGCCCAACTCCCGGGCGCGACATGGCGTGGGTTTTACCTGCTCGATCGAAGCAGCCACCGGAGTGTCCACCGGCATCTCGGCGGCGGACCGGGCGCGCTCGATCCAGGTGGCGGTCGACCCGGCCAGCGTTCCGGCGGACCTGGTGCAACCSGGGCATATCTTCCCGGTGCAAGCCTTGCCCGGTGGCGTGATGCAGCGGGCGGGGCATGTCGAGGCCGCTTGCGACCTGACGCGACTGGCGGGGCTGCAACCGGCGGCAACGCTGGTGGGCATTCTCAACGAGGACGGGGAACTGGCCCGTGGTGCCGAGTTGCATGAATTCGCCCAGCGGCATGGCTTGCGGATCGGCACCATCGTCGACCTGATTCACTACCGCATTCTGCATGAAGGTACGATCGAGCGCGGCGGCGAATATCCGTTGCAAACCCGCCACGGCGAGTTCCAGGTGACCACCTATCAGGACACCTACAAGGGCTCGTTGCACCTGGCGTTGGTCAAGGGCCGGATCGACAGTACGCAACCGGTGCTGGTGCGGGTGCAAAGCATCGAGACATTGCGGGATGTGCTGGGGTGTGAAAGCGAAGACGGGTCACAGCAGTGGACTCTCGAACGTTCACTGGCGAGCATCGCCGCCGCCGGTAACGGCGTGCTGGTGCTGCTGGCGCAAAAGGAAACCGCCGACGGCGTGCTCGAACAGTTGCGCCAGCGAAGTGGCGGCAGACTGCGTACACCACAGTTTCCGCAACGAACCCTGGGCATCGGCGCACAAATCCTGCGCGACCAGAACGTCCGCAAAATGCGCCTGATGAGCTCGCCGGTGCCGTACAAGGCCGTGTCCGGATTCGATCTGGAAGTGACCGAGTTTGTGCCGTTCCAGCCGGCAGTCTGAAGCCAACACCTAAACCTGTGGGAGCGAGCTTGCTCGCGATGGCGGTCTGTCAGTCAACATCAATGTTGAATGTGCCGGCCTCATCGTCGGAACGCCGCCCGGAGCAAGCTCGCTCCCACAGTAATTTCGGTTGGTTGCATATTTTGCGTACACCCACTAACCCTGTGGGAGACACATCCAGTTAAAAGCTGATTCAACTCCCAAGCATCCACCGGTCTAGCCTTCCTCCTGAATTCACCATGGAGAGGGCAAAGGAATGCCTGAATTACCCGCTTCACATCGCCTGCGCACAGGCCGCTACCCTGAACCCAACAGGATTTACCTGCTGACGAGCAACACGCTGGACCGAGAACCGGTTTTCAAGGATTTCGGTTTGGGCCGGCTGGTCGTCAAGCAATTTCAGTATGCACAGGAACAATACTGGGCGAACACTTTTGCCTGGGTCATCATGCCCGATCATTTTCATTGGTTGATCGAGTTGCAGCAGTGCTCACTCAGTCAGCTGATGCAAAAAACCAAATCGTTGAGTACGCGAGCCGTGAACATGACTTCTGGTCGTAGCGGCAGTCTTTGGCAGCAGGGTTATCACGATCGGGCGTTGAGGCGGGATGAGGATCTGGTAAAGCTTGCACGATATGTCGTCGCCAACCCGTTGCGCGCGAGGTTGGTGGAGAAGCTGGGCGATTATCCGCTGTGGGACGCGATATGGGTCTGATCCAGTACCGCGTTGCCGCCATCGCGAGCAAGCTCGCTCCCACAATGATTTTTTGATACCCGCAGATATTGCGTACACCCACTAACCCTGTGGGAGCGAGCTTGCTCGCGATGGCGGAGTGTCAGTCGACATCGATGTTGAGTGTGTCGGCCTCATCGTCGGAACGCCGCCCGGAGCAAGCTCGCTCCCACAATGATTTTTGGATGCCCGCAGATATTGCGTACAGCCGCTAACCCTGTGGGAGCGAGCTTGCTCGCGATGGCGGAGTGTCAGTTGACATCTATTTTGAATGTGTAGGTCTCATCGCGAGCAAGCTCGCTCCCACACTGGTTTTTGGTTATCCACAGATATTGCGTACACCCGGTAACCCTGTGGGAGCGAGCTTGCTCGCGATGGCGGAGTGTCAGTCGACATCTATTTTGAATGGGCCGGCCTCATCGTCGGAACGCCGCCCGGAGCAAGCTCGCTCCCACAATGTTTTTTGGATGCCCGTAGATGTTGCGTACACCTGCGAGGGCTGCATTCGCTTAAGGCTTGATGCCTTGCAACATCTTCTTCGCCTGATCCTGCACCGCCTGCGGCGCGATCATGTTGCCGTCGATCACGGTGATCACCGCGTGGCCTTGCCACAGTTGATAGGCATCGGCCTTTTGCTGGGCTTCGGTCGGTGTCGACGGTGGGGCCAGGTTGACGTGGACCACGCCATCGGCGCTGCGCTGCGAAGTGAAGTTCACGCGATCCCAATTACCGATCGGGGCAAAGCTCACGCCTTTGACCTCATCGGGTTTCAGAGGCGGGTAGTTGAGGTTCAGGCCGCTGACTCCCGGCAGGCCGAGCACGTTCAGCTCGCAGTCATGTTTGTTTTTGCTACAGGATTTTTTCGCTTCGGTACCCGCCAGGCTCGCCTGCTCTATGACCTTCACGGCAAAGCGCGCCGTGTCGTCCATGGCGCCAAGGGTCTTGCGATAGCCCGCCTGCTGATCGCGGATGATCAGGTCCATGTCGATGGCCGTGGACACCGCCACCGCCGGAACTCCTTTGAACATGGCACGAACGGCGGCGTTGAGGGTGCCGGACATCTGCGTCAGCGGGCCGACGTTTTCGCCAAAATTGCTGCCTGACACCACCAGGTCTGGTGGCGAATCCTTGAGGATCACGTCGAGGCCGACGTTGACCGCATCCACTGGCGTGCCGATGGCGGAAGTCTTGCCGGCAGGCGAGGTGTAACCCTGTGGTGGCCCGACGCAAAATTTGCCCGGTGCCAGTTCGGTCATCCCCAGGGCCTGGCCGGGCACGACCACGCTGGCGGCGCCGATGCCGCTGCTGTCGTTCAACGGCCCGACCAGGGTGACCTTGTGCCCGGCAGCGGTCAGGGCGCGGTACATCGCATCGATGCCGGGCGCGCGGCAACCGTCGTCGTTGGTCAGCAGGATGTTCAGGGCATTGGCTTGCATCGACAGGCCAACGCTGGCCATGGCGATGACGCCGGTGAGGAGTTTATTCATGGGCAGTCTTCCGTGAAATCTACAGATTTGGAAAGGCACAACGCCCCGACCGAATGAATCGGTCGGGGCGCCAGGGGTTTAGCGGGTGCCGAGTTTGCGCAGGTTGCCAGGGGTGAATTCGTCTTCGGTGAAAGCGGTGGCGTTGAGCTTGGCCGGTTTCTGATCGATCAGCATCCGGTCAACCAGATACGAACCGGCGATCAGGTCGTGATAGATCCCGAGGCGAGCGTGGTAGCGCTGCATCTCGTAGGCATAGATCGAAGTCTGCATGTTGGTGCGCCACAACTGGCCACGGCTGTCGTAGTTGTCGGCCATGGTCGCGGACCAGGTGTCCTCGTCCAGGTACAGCACGCGCTTGGCGTACACGTGGCGGGCACCTTCCTTGAGGTCGGCCTGCAACACCCAGACGCGGTGCTTCTCGTAGCGCATGTACTGCGGATCGATGTGACCGGTGGTGGCCAGGATCTGGTCGGCCGTTACGCCTGGATCGTCGGTCTTGTAGTTGTGGTACGGAATGTAGATTTCCTTTTTGCCGACGATGGTCCAGTTGTAGCGGTCCGGCGCACCGTTGAACAAACGGTCTTCGTCGTACACACGAAAACCTCCCGCGCCGGTCGGCGAGTCGTAGCCCACGGTCGGCGCGCGACGTACCCGGCGTTGACCCGGGCTGTACTGCCAGGCCTGGCGGGGGGAGGAGGTCGGGTTGATGAACTCGTGACCGACCACGATCTCGCCTTTCTTGCGCACCGGTTCCAGGGTGGTGATCAGGAAGTTGGTGAGCACGCCGTTGGCCGTCTCCAGGGATTTGTCCGGACTGGACCAGATCGAGAAGATCTTGTAGTTGACTTCTTCGAGCACCTTTTCCTTGTTGGCGTACACCACCGCCTGGCCGTAGTTGGCCTCTTCAGTGTTGGCGCGCGACTGCAAGGTATGGTTGAACATCAACTCGCTGCCGTTCTTCGGGATCGGGAACGGCGAGGCGCCCCAGGCGTTTTTCGTGTCGTTGTTGTCATTGTCGAGTTCGGCAGTGACGGCGTTTTTCTTGATCAGGTCTTCCATGCGCTGATCGAGGCGGAAGTCGCGGTGGCTCGGGTACACCGGGATCTTGAAGGTATCAGGGTAACGCTTGAGCAACGCTTTCTGGCCATCGGTCAGGTTGTTGGCGTACTTGTCCACGTTCTTCGAATCGATCACGAACAGTGGCTTTTCCGCGGCGTACGGGTCCGGATACGG
>NZ_JBFUHY010000042.1:0-39162 GCF_056402155.1 Pseudomonas sp. P4_C1 | reverse complement strand
GCCAGAGACTTTTCACAAGTTCTTTTGGAGAAATAGGGTGCGCTTGCATCAGTCAAATACCTCTGCGACATTCAGTAACGATCCCTGCTGATCTTTTACCGACAGCGCCAATTCTCCTTCACACGGCCATTCAATCCCTACGGTGGGGTCGTTCCAGGCAATGCAACGTTCATGTACGGGCGCATAGTAATCCGTTGCCTTGTATAGAACTTCAGCAGCGTCAGAAAGCACGACAAAACCGTGAGCAAATCCCTCAGGAATCCATAACTGTCGTTTATTCTCAGCGGATAGAATCTCACCTACCCAATGCCCGAATGTCGGTGACGACTTGCGCACATCTACCGCGACATCGAAGACTTCACCGGTCACTACACGCAACAACTTTCCCTGCGCTTGTTGAACCTGATAATGCAATCCACGCAATACGTTCTTTACCGAACGGGAGTGATTGTCCTGAACGAATTTAACTTCTTTTCCAATGGCCTCAGAAAACTGCGCCTCATTGAAACTTTCGAAGAAAAAACCACGCTCATCGCCAAAAACCTTGGGCTCAAACAGTACGACGTCGGGTATCGCCAGTGGTATAGCTTTCATCAGTAAATCGTCTCGTGCAGGAGGCGTTTCAGGTATTGGCCATAGCCGTTTTTCATCAATGGGTCAGCGAGCGCTTCGAGTTGCTCGGGGTTGATCCACTTCTGCCGGAAGGCGATCTCTTCGGGGCAGGCAACTTTAAGGCCCTGACGGTGTTCCAGTGTGGCGATGAAATGGCTCGCTTCCAGCAAGGAGTCGTGAGTACCAGTGTCCAGCCAGGCGTAACCGCGACCCATGATTTCTACCGACAGGTTGCCCTGCTCCAGGTAGACACGGTTGAGGTCGGTGATTTCCAGCTCGCCACGTGGTGACGGTTTGATGTTTTTTGCGATCTCGACAACCTGGTTGTCGTAGAAATACAGACCGGTGACCGCGTAGTTCGATTTAGGTTTGAGAGGTTTCTCTTCCAGGCTGATGGCCTTGCCTTGAGCATCGAACTCGACAACCCCATAGCGCTCTGGATCATTGACGTGGTAGGCAAAAACGCTGGCACCGTCCTGGCGCACCATGGCACTCGCCAGCAGCTCATTGAAATGATGGCCGTGGTAGATGTTGTCGCCCAGCACCAAGGCCGCCGGATCATTACCGATGAAGTCTTCACCAATAATGAAAGCCTGCGCCAAGCCATCCGGCGATGCCTGCACTGCATAGGAAATGTTCAAGCCCCAACGAGCGCCATCACCCAGCAGTTGCTCGAAACGCGGGGTATCTTGAGGAGTGGAAATGATCAGGATGTCGCGGATACCCGCCAGCATCAGGGTGCTCAGCGGGTAGTAGATCATCGGTTTGTCGTATACCGGCAGCAACTGTTTGGAGATCGCCAATGTTGCAGGGTGCAGTCGAGTTCCCGAGCCGCCGGCCAGGATGATTCCTTTACGATTAAACATATTCATTTCTCTAGAATTTCTGTAAGCATCCGTGCCACGCCGACTTTCCATTGAGGCAAGTTCAACGCAAAGGCCTTTTGCAGTTTTTGAGTGTTCAAACGGGAATTGTTTGGACGTTGTGCTGGCGTCGGGTAAGCCTCTGTGCCGATTGCTCCAACCATGGCCGGCGACACCTTGAGGTTTTCACCTGCCAACTCGGCTCGCTCAAGCACGAAACGAGCATAGCGACACCAGGTGGTTTCACCAGAGGCTGCGAGATGGTAGAGCCCACCCAGTTCCGGGGTTGCGATGGTGCTACGGATAGCATGGGCAGTGACATCGGCCAACAATTCCGCCCCGGTTGGCGCACCGAACTGATCGTCGATGACATTCAAGCTGTCGCGCTCACGGGCCAAGCGCAGCATGGTCTTGGCGAAGTTGTTCCCTCGCGCGGCGTACACCCAACTGGTACGGAAAATCAGATGCGAGCAGCCGCTGGCCTGAATCGCCTGTTCGCCCGCCAGCTTGCTGGAGCCATAGACACTCARCGGTGCGACCGGATCACTTTCCTGCCATGGGGTATCACCGTCGCCGGCGAATACATAGTCCGTGGAGTAATGCACCAGCAAGGCATTCAGAGCCAACGCTTCCCGGGCCAGTACTGCTGGCGCTTCGGCATTCACCCGATGCGCCTGCTGCGATTCGCTTTCAGCCTTGTCGACAGCGGTGTACGCCGCGGCATTGACAATAACGTCAGGCGCAAAGCGCTGTACGGTGGCAGCGAGCCCCGCAAGGTCATTCAAATCGCCACAGTAATCCGGGCTGCGAGAGTCCAGTGCGAGCAACTCGCCCAGCGGGGCAAGGCTGCGTTGCAGTTCCCACCCGACCTGACCGTTTTTACCGAGCAATAGAATTTTCATGCAGTACGCCCGGCGTAGTTTTTCTCTACCCACTGAAGGTAAGCACCCGACTGGATATTGCTGACCCAGTCCTGGTTATCCAGGTACCACTGCACGGTTTTGCGGATACCGGTTTCGAAGGTCTCTGCCGGTTTCCAGCCCAGTTCGCGCTCGAGCTTGCGAGCGTCGATGGCATAACGGCGGTCATGCCCGGGACGATCGGTCACGTAGGTGATTTGAGCGTTGTAAGGCTGGCCGTCGCCGCGTGGACGCATCTCGTCGAGCAAGGCGCAGACCGTGTGCACGATGTCCAGATTTGGTTTTTCGTTCCAGCCGCCCACGTTGTAGACCTCTCCCACGGTGCCGGCTTCCAGCACGCGACGAATGGCGCTGCAGTGGTCTTTGACATACAGCCAGTCACGAATCTGCTGACCATCACCGTAGACAGGCAGTGCCTTGCCGGCCAGTGCGTTGACGATCATCAGCGGAATGAGTTTTTCCGGGAAGTGATACGGACCGTAGTTGTTCGAGCAGTTGGTCGTCAGTACTGGCAGACCATAAGTGTGATGATACGCGCGAACCAGGTGATCACTGGCGGCCTTGCTGGCCGAGTAAGGGCTGTTCGGTTCGTACTGATGACTTTCGCTGAATGCGGCTTCATCTTTGGCCAGCGAGCCATAGACTTCGTCGGTAGACACGTGCAGGAAGCGAAACGATTGCTGCGCATCGGCCGCCAGACCCTTCCAGTAAGCGCGCACGGCTTCCAGCAAGCGGAAAGTACCGACGATGTTGGTCTCGATGAAGTCTTCCGGGCCATGAATGGAGCGATCAACGTGCGACTCGGCCGCGAAGTTCAGAATCGCGCGAGGTTGATGCTCTTCCAGCAAGCGAGCGACCAAGTCGCCATCACCGATATCGCCACGCACAAAAACATGCTGTTCATTACCCGCCAGGCTGCTGAGGTTGTCCAGATTGCCTGCATAGGTCAGCTTGTCCAGATTGACCACGGTCTCATCGGATTGAGCCAGCCAGTCCAATACGAAGTTCGCGCCGATGAAGCCTGCACCGCCAGTTACTAAGATAGTCATTGATTCAGATCTTTTTCAGTAAAGTTGCGAGGATCAACCCCAGGTTTCCAAAAACGGTCTGTCGATACAAACCGGCTCGTTTAAACCCGAGAATCCTTGAAAAAAGTGGTTGCTCGCGCGCTGCCTTGAATTGGTCGAGCTTCACCAGATGCTCCTGGGTCAACCGATGGCGCATGGTTCCAAGAGCCTTGATGTTCAAGGTATTCCACTCATAAAAAAGTCCCCCAAACGCCATGCGCAAGCGTTTGATACGCGCCCACCAGTTGGAGTTGGTTCCGACGACATTTTCATCGTGCTGACGGTACAGTACCGTTGGTACAGGATCGTAGTGGACAGCCCCACCGACCCCGGAAATCAACTGATACGCCCACCAGTCATGAGAAGGCACATTCAGTTTGTCACCTGCTTCTTGCAGCAACGCGCGCGTGGCGTGGTTAAACACCATGGTGTTGCCGCCCCCGATATTTTGCACGAGCGCATTGGAAAAATGCGGCGCAAGAGCAAACTTGGGTGAGAAGCCAAAAGGTAAACCTGTCTCACTAATCAGCTCGGTGCGACCGCAGTAAAGGGCCGGCACATTCTCCGGGATAGACTTCAGCCAGGCTATCGCTTTCTCGAGCTTTTCATGCTTCCAGATATCGTCCTGATCAGCCCACGCATAGTAGTCAGCGTGAATGTCTGCCCGACAAGTGAGCGAAAGGAAATTTGCGACGAAACCTCGGCCAGGCCCATCGAAAACCTGGAGACGCCCCGCCTCCCATTGGGTAGTTGTGGCTTGAAGGATGTCCAGCGTCCGGTCTTGGGAGCCATCGTCCGAGACATAGACAGTCCAGTCACGATGAGACTGCTGCTGAAATGACTCCAGCTGCTCGGCTAAAAACGATTCTCCATTGTAGGAACACATCAGTATTGCGACTTTTTCAGTACGGCAATCACTCAATGTGGTACTGGCGCAAGAATGAAGAGCGCTGGACTCAGAGATACCCACAAAATTTCCTTCCCTGTATATGACAGGTGCAATACCAATTAGTACTTCTTCAATAAAATCAACACGATAAGGATTCGAGTCGTTTTCAGCGCTTGTTAATCAGGCCGTGTACGAGGAGTCAGCGCAGCACAACCGAATTCCCACGCAATGTCCCAAGCAACGCTGTCACCTGGCCATGAACGGCATTTTMGCATGAGATCTTGAGTACGACCTGCTTGGCTTTCAGCCTGATTCAGGTGAAGTTTCGAACATCTCGAATACAAACACCATGTAAAAAACTCCAATTCCAGGGGGCGAAGGCGGGGGCTGACAAAGTGATCGAAAGCCTAAATGACAGGAAAAACCAAGGGCACAGTCCAGGCTGAGGCGGGCTCTGTGTAAATCATCCATGGCTTGACGTTATTTTCGGTCAGGAATCGTACTACAAACCTGCGAGAAAGTTCCCGCAAATCAAAAAAAAGATCGCCAGTTGACGATCCTTTTTCCTGACCCGCAGGACAGCTTCAACTTCAGCCAAACAACCAATAGGCCAACAATCCCGATACCGCTACCGCCAATATCGGCCGCAATACGCGATACGCCTTGGGATTACGGCGTTTCCACTGTTTGACCACACCGCTGAATTTATCGCTGGAGTTCTTGCTCCAGGCGTAAGCCTTGTTGATCCCGCCCACACGCTCGTCATCGAGGTTTTGCGGCGCAGTTGCACGGCCCAGCCATGCGCTGATACTGCGATTGATGCGGGTCATTAAGCGATTGCTCAGCGGACGTTCGATGTCGCAGAACAGGATGACGCGGGTCTTTTCCGTTTCATTCTTGACCCAGTGCACGTAGGTTTCGTCGAACATCACGTCTTCCCCATCGCGCCAGGCGTAAACCTGACCGTCGACAAAGATGCGGCAATCGTCGGAGTTCGGTGTCGACAGCCCCAGGTGATAACGCAGGGAGCCGGCAAACGGATCGCGATGCGGGTTGAGGTGGCTGCCACCCGGCAGCAGCGCAAACATGGCGCCCTTGACGTTGGGAATGCTGCTGACCAGTTCCACGGTTCTCGGACACAAGGTTTCGGCAGAAGGCAGCGGTTTGTCATACCACTTGAGGTAGAAACGCTTCCAGCCCTTCTTGAAGAACGAACCAAAACCGGCGTCGTTGTTCTTTGCCGCCGCACGGATATAGCCCTCGTCGAACAAGTGCATCGCTTCGTCGCGAATCACCTCCCAGTTGTCCCTGAGCACATCCAGTTCCGGGAACTTGCTGCGATCCAGATACGGTTTCGAAGGCACGCCGGAAAACAGGTACATCAAGGCGTTATAGGGTGCGAACAGTGCCGAATGGTTAACGAACTGGCGCAACACCGGCAGACGCGCCTTGCCGCGTAAATGCACATAGAGGGTGCTGCCGAGAAACAGCAGCAACAACGAGGCCTTCGCGGCAAACGATAAGGTCATCAACAACTCCTTTGAAGATAAACGACACTGCGCCAAGTCCATTGCCCGACATGGCTGCCAGCATGATAAACACTACCGACCCGGTGAAAAACCTGCACTTTTTAACATTCAATGTTAATGAATATGCAACAAAGCATTTCTTAACATAAGGCGCCTGAACGCTGGCTGATGCAAATCCATCATCAACCGGACCCGATCAATAGATCGCAGCCAGCGATAGCGCTTCAATCATCACCGCCAGCCACGATCCGCGAATGTTTAGCGTTTACTGCTGATTCTCCTGCTCGGTAAACAGATCACTGAACAGCATGCTCGACAGATAACGCTCACCGGAATCCGGCAGGATCACGACAATGGTCTTGCCCTGCATTTCCGGGGTCTCCGCCAGCCGAACGGCCACTGCCATGGCAGCGCCGCTAGAGATCCCGCACAAAATTCCTTCTTCCTGCATCAAGCGCAAGGCCATGGCCTTGGACTCTTCGTCACTGACCAGTTCCACCCGATCGACGATCGACAAATCGAGGTTCTTCGGCACAAAACCGGCACCGATGCCCTGGATCTTGTGCGGGCTCGGCTTGATTTCCTCACCGGCCAGGGCCTGGGTGATCACCGGTGACACCGCCGGTTCCACCGCCACCGAGAGTATCGGCTTGCCCTGGGTATTCTTGATATATCGTGAAACTCCGGTGATGGTTCCACCGGTTCCGACGCCTGCCACCAGCACATCGACCGCGCCGTCGGTATCGTTCCAGATTTCCGGACCCGTGGTTTTTTCGTGGATGGCCGGGTTGGCCGGGTTGTCGAATTGCGCTGGCATGAAGTACTTCGACGGGTCGCCGGCAACAATTTCACCGGCTTTCTCGATGGCCCCCTTCATGCCTTTGGCCGGCTCGGTCAACACCAGTTCGGCACCCAGTGCCTTGAGCACCTTGCGGCGTTCGATGCTCATGGACGACGGCATGGTCAACATCAGCTTGTAGCCACGGGCGGCGGCCACGAAGGCCAGGCCGATGCCGGTATTGCCGGAGGTGGGTTCGACGATGGTCATGCCCGGCTTGAGTTTGCCGCTGCCCTCGGCATCCCAGATCATGTTCGCGCCGATCCGGCACTTGACCGAGTAGCCGGGGTTGCGCCCTTCGATCTTGGCCAGGATGGTCACACCACGCGGCGCAATGCGATTGATCTGCACCAGCGGCGTGTTGCCGATGGAGTGGGCGTTGTCAACGAAAATGCGGCTCATGGCTGGGTCCTTAACGACAGCATTGAAATAGGGCATCAAGGTAAGCCTCTTGCCCGCAGGCGTCCAGTCGGGGCGTACGTCCACGTATTACTGCAGTCAATGGCTTTGGATCGTCAGAGATTTGCCACCATGATACGTCGATACAGTTGGCCCCAGCGGCCCCTCATCGGCCTGATTGTGCTGCTGATAACACTACACATCGCCTTGCCCTGTCTGGTGCGCAACTACCAGGCATTCAATGCCCGCTACGAGCCCCCCCAAGCCGCAAGCCGGTCAAGTTTTACGAGTGACGGTGTAGCGGCCTGTTTCTTCGGCCGCCCGTGGAGCGTTCGCTTGCAACTGCAAGTAGTCCCAGCCCAGGCAGGCCAATGCCAAAGACCGGGGCACCGTTTCCCGGCCACGGCTGTAACGACTGATGCTGCGGGTGCTGACCCCCAACGCCTCGGCGGCCTGTGTGAGTGACAGCCCGGTGCGAGCACGCCAATCGATGAAGATCCGGGTATTTTCGTCGGAGGCATTTTGTGCGATCGCATCCAGGTACAACGTGTCTGCACCAATCTGGATGTCTTGCTCAGACCATTCGACGCACCAGCCATCATCACTCAGAGCCGCACCATCGAAAGYGCGTCCCTGCAATGGTTGCAAGCCTGGAAAGGCCAGCAAATCCCGGCTCAGGTCGACAGTCAGTTGCTGGCCGTCAATAAAGGTCAACGCCAGGCAGTACTCCGGTAGTGCCTGTACGGCCAGCAGTCGTGGTCGTTTCATGGGTAACATCGTTTCCAGTCCTCGAGCAGTTGCGCCTGATGGGCCCTGACCCAATCCAGTGCTTCCCTGATGATCAGGGGCGGAGCCCTGCCTGCCATCACCTCGACGGTTTCCAAGCTGAGCATGACGTCCAGGCCGCCACCGGTCAGGTGGACATGAGGCGGCGGATGATCCTTCTCGCGCAATTGAATGCGGTATGTGTCGCGAAATCGGTATTTAGTAGACATGCCCGGCAAGCTATCGCCAAAATGGCGATAGCTCAATACTGGCCACGCGCCGAGACTGAGTCAAGATGTGACGCTCCATTCAGAGACTGAATAAGCCGTCTGCGTTCACAGTCGACCGGGCACCGCGTTATAGTCGGGGCTGACCATTTTATTGCGCCCCCGCCCTGCCTCGTTCAGGTCGGCGTTACCGTTCGAGGATTAGCAGATGAAGTTCGAAGGCACCCAGGCCTACGTCGCCACCGATGACCTGAAGCTGGCGGTCAACGCCGCCATCACCCTGGAGCGGCCGTTGCTGGTCAAGGGCGAACCGGGCACCGGCAAGACCATGCTCGCCGAGCAACTGGCCGAATCCTTTGGCGCCAAGCTGATCACCTGGCACATCAAATCCACCACCAAGGCTCACCAGGGCCTCTATGAGTACGACGCGGTCAGCCGCCTGCGCGATTCGCAGTTGGGCACGGAAAAGGTCCACGACGTTCGCAACTATCTGAAAAAGGGCAAGCTCTGGGAGGCCTTCGAATCCGAAGAGCGGGTGATCCTGCTGATCGACGAGATCGACAAGGCCGACATCGAATTCCCCAACGACCTGCTGCAAGAACTCGACAAGATGGAGTTCTACGTTTACGAGATCGACGAGACCATCAAGGCCAAGAAGCGCCCGATCATCATCATTACCTCCAACAACGAAAAAGAGCTGCCGGATGCGTTCCTGCGTCGCTGCTTCTTCCACTACATCGCCTTCCCCGACCGCGTGACAATGCAGCGGATCGTCGACGTGCACTACCCGGACATCAAGAAAGACCTGGTCAGTGAAGCGCTGGACGTGTTCTTCGACGTGCGCAAGGTGCCGGGCCTGAAGAAGAAGCCTTCGACCTCCGAGCTGGTGGACTGGCTGAAGCTGCTGATGGCCGACAACATCGGCGAAGCGGTGCTGCGCGAGCGCGATCCGACCAAGGCCATCCCGCCGCTGGCTGGCGCGCTGGTGAAAAACGAACAGGACGTGCAATTGCTGGAACGTCTGGCGTTCATGAGCCGTCGCGGCACCCGCTAAGAGGCTGATGCCATGCTGCTCAACCTGTTCAATGAAATGCGCGCAGCCAAGGTGCCGGTCTCGGTGCGTGAACTGCTGGACCTGATCAACGCGCTGAAACAGCGCGTGACCTTCGCCGACATGGACGAGTTCTATTACCTGTCCAGGGCGATCCTGGTGAAGGATGAAAAGCATTTCGACAAGTTCGACCGGGCGTTCAGTGCCTACTTCAATGGACTGGAAAAGCTCGACGATCATCTTCAGGCACTGATCCCCGAAGACTGGCTGCGCAAGGAATTCGAGCGTTCACTGACCGATGAAGAGCGGGCGGCGATCCAGTCCCTCGGCGGCCTCGACAAGCTGATCGAAGAGTTCAAGAAACGCCTCGAGGAACAGAAGGAACGCCACGCCGGTGGCAACAAGTGGATCGGCACCGGTGGCACCAGCCCATTCGGCTCCGGCGGTTTCAATCCGGAAGGCATTCGGGTCGGCGATGCCGGCAAGCGCCAGGGCAAGGCAGCCAAGGTCTGGGACCAGCGCGAGTACAAGAACCTCGACGATTCCGTCGAGCTGGGCACGCGCAACATCAAGGTTGCCTTGCGGCGCTTGCGCAAGTTTGCCCGTCAGGGCGCGGCGGAAGAGCTGGACATCGATGGCACCATCGACCACACCGCCAAGGATGCCGGCCTGCTGAATATCCAGATGCGGCCGGAGCGGCGTAACACCGTCAAGCTGTTGCTGCTGTTCGACATCGGCGGCTCGATGGACGCCCACGTGAAGATTTGCGAGGAATTGTTCTCGGCCTGCAAGACCGAGTTCAAGCATCTGGAGTATTTCTACTTCCACAACTTCATTTATGAATCGGTGTGGAAGAACAACATGCGCCGCACCTCCGAGCGCACCTCGACCATGGACCTGCTGCACAAGTACGGCGCCGACTACAAAGTGATCTTCATCGGCGACGCCGCCATGGCACCCTACGAAATCACCCAGCCGGGCGGCAGCGTCGAGCACTGGAACGAAGAAGCCGGTTACGTGTGGATGCAGCGTTTCAAGGAGAAGTACAAGAAGCTCATCTGGATCAACCCGTATCCTAAAGACACTTGGGGCTATACCTCTTCGACCAATATCGTGCGGGATTTGATCGAGGATCAGATGTATCCGTTGACGTTGCGGGGGTTGGAGGAAGGGATGCGGTTTCTTTCCAAGTAATCTTTGTTGTCTGGTCTGACGCCATCGCGAGCAAGCTCGCTCCCACATTGGTTTGGTGCTGTTCACAAATTTTGTGAACGACTCTTACCCTGTGGGAGCGAGCTTGCTCGCGATGCTTTTAGCTGTTCAAAAAACGCTGCAAATACTCGACATGCTCACGATGGGCGACATCCTGCACCACCGGCCGCAACCGCACCCGCGCCCCCGGCAAACACTGCGCCAATCGCGCCAGCGCCAGTGGCGTCAACGCCCCCAGCCGCGGATAACCGCCAATGGTCTGCCGATCATTGAGCAACACGATCGGCTGCCCGTCCGGCGGCACCTGGACAGCCCCCAACGGAATACCTTCGGAAATCATCGGTTTACCCTGGTACTGCAGCGCCGTACCCAACAGGCGAATCCCCATTCGGTCGGCTCGGCTGTCGAGGCTCCACACGCTGTTGAATGCATCGAACAGGCTCTGCCCGCTGAACTCACCGATCTGTGCACCGAGGACCAGGTCTAACGGAGCATCAAGGTTCAAGTCCGGCCGCTGGTCTGCGGTCATTTCGCGCAGCAACATCACCGAGTTGCCCGAATAGCTCAATGACGCGCCCTTACCCAGCGCATGGCCCATACCGTCCAGGCCGCCGAGTTCCTCACGAACCACCGTCGCGCTGCTGCCCAGCACTTTCGGTGCATCAAACCCACCCGGCGCCGCCAGATAGGCCCGGGCGCCGAGCAATGGCCGGGTAAACTGCAAACGCTGCCCCTCGTGCAGCCTGAAACTGCGCCACGGCGCCAGCGCCTCGCCGTCCACCTGCGCGCCAAGATCCGCTCCGGCCAAGGCCAGCACGCATTCCTCCTCCGCCACGACGGTAAACCCGCCGAGGGTGATTTCGATCACCGGCGCATCCAGTCCGTTGCCCAACAGCCAATTGGCCCAGGACATCGAACGCCAATCGGCCGCTCCACCCTGGGTCACGCCCAGATGCCGCACGCCGAAACGACCAGCGTCCTGCAACAGGCACAGCGGCGTACTCGCTTCAATCGTCAGACGGCTCATGCCTGGGCCTCCAGTGGCGTGTCGTCACCGCCCAGGTTAATGAACTCGGCATGGCCGATCGCTTCGAACCGCACAGTGTCACCGGGCTGCATCAGGCTGTAGCCGTCACGGTTGCGATCGAACAATTTGGCCGGCGTGCGGCCAATCAGGTTCCAGCCGCCCGGCGACACCACCGGGTAAGCCGCCGTCTGCCGTTCGGCGATGCCGACACTGCCGGCCGCGACTTTCTTGCGTGGCGTGTTCAGACGCGGTGCGGCAAGTACCTCTTCCACCAGTCCCATGAAGGCGAAGCCCGGTGCAAAGCCCAGGGCGAACACCTGATATTCACGCTCGCTGTGACGACGGATCACCTCCTCCACCGCCATCCCGCTGCGCTGCGACAACAGGTTCAGCTCCGGTCCGACGCTCAAGTCGTACCACACCGGCAACACATGACATTTACCGCGGGCATGAGCGTTAGGCGACAGATCGATCAGCGCCTGGGCGATTAACTCCCGGGCCTGGGCGGGACTCAGCGCGGTCAAGTCGTAATGCACCATCAAGGTGGTGTAGGACGGCACCAGATCGATCAAATGCTCACCGAATGCCGCCCGCAGACTTTCACTGGCCGCCAGCATCCACGGCATGTTGGTTTCGGCAATTTCATCGAACAGGCGCACCATCAGGCAATCCAGCGCCACCACTTCCACCCGCAGTTTCATGACGCGCTCTGCCGGTTCAAGGCTTCACGGATGCGTTGCACGGCAGCGACCGAACTGGCGTTGTCGCCGTGTACGCACAGGGTATTGGCCCGCAAATGCAGGGCGCTGCCGTCACTGGCAGTCAGGTTTTCACCACGAGCAATGGTCAGCGCTTGCTCGATAATTGTTTGCGGGTCGTGATGCACCGCTCCCGGCAGTTGTCGCGACACCAGCCTGCCGGCACTGTCGTAGGCACGGTCGGCGAAGGCCTCGAACCACAGCGTCACGCCGTATTCATCACCCAGTTGTTGGGCGGCGCTGTTGTCGCGGGTTGCCATCAACATCAGCGGCAGGTTGCGGTCATAGGACGCCACCGCTTGCAGCACGGCGCGCAACTGCGCCGGGTTGGCCATCATGTCGTTGTACATCGCGCCATGGGGTTTGACGTAACTGACCCGACCACCCTGGGCCCGGCAGATGCCGTCGAGGGCGCCGATCTGGTAATGCAGAATGTCTTGAAGCTCCTGGGTGGCATACGCCATCGAACGGCGGCCGAATCCCACCAGATCCTGATAGGCCGGATGCGCGCCAACTTGCACACCGTGGCTGAGGGCCAGGCTGACGGTCTTGCGCATGACGCTCGGATCGCCGGCGTGAAAACCGCAGGCGATGTTGGCGCAATCGATAAAGGGCATGATTTCTGCGTCCAGACCCATGGTCCAGTTGCCGAAACTCTCGCCGATGTCACAGTTCAATAGCAGGCGGCTCACGCTGAACACTCCTGTAGGCTTTATTCTTTTTAGCTGCGGGACATATCTGTAAGACAAGCCCGCAGGTTATCAGTTACCGGGCGTCGAGTTGCTTGCCACGGGTTTCTGGCAGGCTCAGGGCCGCGAGGATCACGTGCGGCGTTCCTGCTGATTGATGTTGCGATACCAGTCGAAAGGTCCCGGACGGGCCGAGGCTTTCGGGATGGCGGGGGTGTCGGGCGCACTCATGGCAAATCTCCGCGCTGATTTTATTGGTATTGTTCTGAGCCCCGACGACGCCTATCGTGGGAACCGGATGCGTCGATTCTTGGACGCGCGCCCCTGCTGCGTCCAACTAATAAAAACCCGCCTTAGACATAAGAAATCTTTATCCCATGAACCTGAAGTTTCTCGAGACCTTCGTCTGGGTCGCCCGACTCAAGAGTTTCCGCCTGACCGCTGACAAGCTCTTCACTACTCAGGCCTCGATTTCCAGCCGCATCGCAGTGCTTGAAGGCGAGCTTGGGGTAAAGCTGTTTCTGCGGGATTCGCGCGGCGTGAGCCTGACGCCGGAGGGCCTTAAAGTGCTCGATTACGCCGAGCAAATGATGGACACCATGCAGGCACTCAAGCAGTCGATCGAAACCCGCTCGAGCAAGGCCGGACGGGTGCGCATCGGCGTGATGGACACGGTGATCCACACCTGGCTCAGCCCGTTGGTGGCGCAGATGACTGATCACTACCCACTGGTGGAAATCGAGCTGGTGGCCGATACCTCGCTCAACCTCTGCGATCAGCTGCAAAAAGGCTTTCTCGACGTGATCCTGCAAACCGACCTGCTGCGCCAGGAAAGCGTGCGCAGCCTGGAACTGGCCAGCCACCCCATGGGCTGGATTGTGGCCAGCAATTCCCTGTACAACCGTGAGTATTCAGGCGTCGCCGATCTGGCGAAAGAGCGGATCATTACCTACTCGAAAAACTCCCACCCGCATCAGGAAGTGCTCGCCCTGATGCAGGCCAATGGCGTGATGACGCCACGGTTGAACTGCGTGAACTCGGTGTCGGCGATTACCCGGCTGCTGCGCGACGGTTTTGGCGTTGGCGCGTTGCCGCCGGTGCTGGTGGCCGAGGAACTGGCGCGTAGTGAATTGACCTTGCTGGACATCGATCAGCGACCACCCGACTTGCAGGTGGTGGTGTCGTGGCGGGTGGGCGTTGAGTGGGTCGAGGAGATTGTGGCGTTGTGTCAGCAGGTGTTGGAGGAGTATGCGCGGAAGGTGGGAGAGCGCTACATGGTCTTGAGCAAACCCCTCGTCGGTCTCTGAAAAGGAGTTCCTCATACTACAAGTAGGAACTACTATCATTTGCATTATTATTTGGAAAATGTATTCTCTGCGCGCATTCAGCTAAACCACTGTCCAGAAGGAGTCGGACTCGATGCGCGCTTACACGCAAAAACAGCAGCAATTGCTCTCAAACTGGAGCGAAGCCCTCGGCACTCCGGCCTTCCAGTCCCACCGCATCACCCTCGACCATTTGAGCAATGCCCTGGAGCCCGCCGCCCAGCGCTGCTTCCAACGCCTGATCCAGGCGCTGTTTCGCGAAGGTCTGATCAACCCCGACGCCTGCGAATACGACGACGACAGTCGTTGCTGGCTGCCGCTTGGCGACGGTGCGAAGCTTTGCTTCGATCACCTGTCGGGCGGAAGAATGAACAGCTGGGACGTTCGCGGCAGCATCGTCCTGCACACCCCCGACAGCCTGCCCCACAAAATCCAGCTGCCCAGCGAACTGCTCGCTCACCTCAGCACTCAGCTCAACCCGCCCGCCTCCCCGCAGGTACTGGAACGTCTGGCCCGCGAACTGGACGATAGCTACAGCAACGACACCCTGTGCCTGGCGTTCCACCATGGATGGACCGAGCGCCTGAGAGAGCAGATCGACACCGAGCACGACGACAATCTGCTCGCCTGGCTCAAAGCCAGCCCCAACCACCAGAACCCGACGTCACTGCTCGAACAGTGGGGCACGCTCGGCCACCCCTGGCATCCGAACTACAAGACCAAACTGGGCTTGAGCGCTGCACAGGTCATCGCTTTCTCGCCGGAATTCGAAGCGAGTTTTCCAATTGTGCTGTGCGCCCTGCACCGTCAGTACGCCCACGTCGAGTCACTGGCCGGCACCGCCGATTACCGGGACTGGTGGCAGGGCCACTTCCCGCAGGCCGCCGAACAATTGCAGCGCCATTTGCAGCAACGGGGCCTGGAGGCAACGGACTACCTCCCGCTGCCGTCGCACCCATGGCAAGTCAATGAAGAACTGACCAATTCGTTCGCCGGCGAGATCGCCGACAACCTGCTGATCGTCACCGACATCGTTGCTTTCACCGGCCACCCGACCATGTCTTTCCGCACGGTCGTACCAGAGGCCAGCCGCGTTGCGCCGATGGTCAAACTGCCGGTGGCCTTGCGCCTGACCAGCGTGCAGCGCACCGTGTCGCCGCGCTCGGCCCGGATGGGACCGCGCATCAGCCAACTGATATTGCAGATTCTCGATCATGAACCGCGGATTCAGCGCCTGCTGAACATCGTGCCGGAGCGCATCGGCGTTCATTACGCGCCACAACCGGCCAATGACGAACGGTCCCGACATGCCGCCGTGCTATACCGCGACAACCCGCTGACCCTGCTGCAAGAAGGCGAGCTGGCCGTGCCGGTCGGCAGCCTGTTCGCCGTCAACGAATTCGAACAGCCGTTGCTGCGTGACTGGGTACAACTGGCTCAGGGTCGTGACGACAGCGCGGCCATGCTGGCGTTCTTCGATGATTACCTGTCGATTGCCGTCCCGAGCCTGCTGGGCATCTACCTGATGTATGGCGTGGCGTTCGAAGCGCACCAGCAAAACAGCTTCATGGTGATGGGCGCTGACGGGCAGTTGAATCGGTTGCTGCTGCGTGACTTCGGCGACATTCGCATCGATCGCAAAACCCTGCACGCCAAGGGTCTGGATATCCAGCTGCACGATCCGGAAATGACCCTGTACGACGACGCCGGTTTTGTCCGCGACAAGCTCCTGCACACCACGTTCATGTGCCATCTCGGTGAGTTGACGTTGCTCTGCGCCCGCCACTGGAATGTGCCGGAAAACAGCCTTTGGGAGCGTTTGGCCATGCACGTTGAACAGTGCTTCGAGAGCGTGCGCGAGCACGTCGAACCGGCACGCTGGGAAAGCGAGCGCCAGGCCCTGCTGGAACAGGATTGGCCGGCCAAATCGTTCATGCGCATGCGCTTGCACGACAGCCACGCCGACATCGTCGGACGCCTGAGTAATCCGCTGCGAACCAACGCCGATGCTCGCTGATGGTCGTGCGTTGCGACTGCTGATCGTCATCCAGTTTGTCTCCATGGGCGCCATGGAAATGAGCGGCCCGTTCTGGCCCTTGCAGATCCAGCATCTGCTTGGGCCAGAGGGCGCCGGCTACACCGCGCTGCTATCGGCGCTGGTGTATGCCGGCCCGATGCTGGCGGCCATGCTGCTGACGCCAGCGTGGGGACGGCTGGGTGATCGCACCGGGCACAAGCCGATGATCGTTCGGGCGTTGCTGGCACTTGCGCTGTGCCAGGGGCTGGCGGCGATTACCCTCGACCCGTGGCTGCTGGTGGGCATTCGCGTGATGCAAGGCGCATTGGCCGGGTTTATCGCCGCCGCGCAAGCCTATGCCCTGGCCTGCTGCGACAGCTCCCGGCGCGGTCACACCCTGGCCCGTCTGCAATCGGCGACCGCCGTCGGCTCGTTGATCGGCCCGGTACTGGGCGGCTGGCTGATGGACATCTCGGGGTTTGCCCTGCTCTGTTATGGCGCGACGGCGATTTGCCTGCTGTGTGCACTGGGGAGTTTTTTCCTGCCGGCCGACAAGGCGCGAACCTCGACGAAGAAACCGGTTGCGCCGGTGGCCCTGCCTAAAGGCTGGCTTGGTGGAATCCTGTTGGTAATCGTGTTGATTCAAGCCGCGAAGATGATGCCGCAGCCTTTCTACGCGCTGTACGTCGCCGACATTCTGCACGCGCCGGGCTGGCTGATCGGCGCTACTTACGCGGCGAGTGCAGCGACCCTGGCCATCTCCGCCCCGCTGTGGGGGCGTCTGTTCGACCACTGGCAGCCGGCTTACACCTTGCGCGTCATCGAAGGCGTTGCCTGGCTCTGCGCCCTGACGCTAGCGGCCACGGCACTGGCCAGCGAATGGCTGGGGTTTCTCGTCAGCCGGCTGGTCTGGGGCATCTGGCAAGGCGCACTGCTCCCCGTCGCCTATGCGCTGATCGCCAACACCGTGTCGTCAAGCCAACAGGGTTTTGCCCTCGGCCTGGGCAACAGCGCGGCCAAGGCTGGCGCTCTGCTTGGTGCCGTCCTCGGCGGGATCGGCATGGGGCTGGTCGGGCTGGCCCACAGTTTCTGGCTGGTGGCGTTGACCTACGCACTGGCCGCCATCGGGATCCGTTGGGTGCGCTCATTCACCTCCACGCCTGATCCCGCAATCTTGTCTACCCACACTTATCACGACTAAAAAAAAGACCAATTCATGACCCGAACCAAACTTTCCTTGTTGATTCCGTTGCTCGGCTCCGTCAGCGCCCAGGCCTGGGCCGAGGACACCGACCAGCAGCCCGGCACATTGAACATGCAAGCCACCGTCGTTTCCGCGACGCGCAGCGAAGCGACCATTGCCTCGATTCCAGGCTCGGTCCAGGTGATCGACGAACAACAGATCCGCCAACAGAGTGGCGCCGGGCGTCGGGTCTCCGACATTCTGGGGCAGCTGGTTCCCGGCCTGGCGCCGTCCAGCGGCGGGATGAGCAACTTCGGCCAGACCCTGCGCGGGCGCAACATGCTGGTGTTGATCGACGGCGTGTCGCAGAACGCCACGCGTGACAACTTCCGCCAGCTCAACAGCATCGCGCCGGCCAGTATCGAACGCATCGAGGTGGTTTCCGGCGCCAGCAGCATTTATGGAGCCGGCGCTTCGGGCGGCATCATCAACATCATCACCAAGCGCAACCAGGGTCAGGACCTTGCCTACAGCAGCAAACTGGGCCTGACTACCGGCAACAATCTCAACAGCAAGGGTTTCGCCTACGAGGCCTTTCAGAGTGCGACCGGGCGCAAGGATGCCCTGGACTGGTACGTGTCCGCCGACCTGACCCAGCGCAACGATCAGTACGACGGCAACGGCAATCGCATCCCTCAGGACACCTCCCAGGGCAGCAACATGGACACCGACACCTACGACCTGCAAGGTCGTTT
The DNA here is from genome assembly GCF_056402155.1 of Pseudomonas sp. P4_C1. Taxonomy (NCBI): domain Bacteria; kingdom Pseudomonadati; phylum Pseudomonadota; class Gammaproteobacteria; order Pseudomonadales; family Pseudomonadaceae; genus Pseudomonas; species Pseudomonas sp. P4_C1. Next base: position 21,036 of record NZ_JBFUHY010000042.1, on the reverse strand, counting down.
CGGTTACGAACTGGATGCCGATAAAAAACTCAGCCTGTCGCTGCAGGACTACAAGGACCAGCAGGACACTGACTTCACAAAAGACCCGAAAAACCTGCAAGAGGCCGTGGCGGTCAAAGGACTGAAACTCGACGACCAGCCCTACACCCATAACCAGGCGGCCAACCTCAACTACACCGACAACGACTTCTATGGCCAGGGCCTGCAACTGGAAAGCTACTGGCGCCGGGCCGACGCGCTGTTCTTCCCGGACCTGTCGCGGGGCAAGGCCGGGATCGCCGACAACAACAGCGTGCAGGATGTCTACGGCCTGCGTGCGGCCATCGACACGCCGTTGCCGGCCATCGGCAGCGCCACGGGCAACCTGGTCTGGGGCGCCGACTATGATCACGAACGCTCCCGCCAGCGCGGTGACCAATACACCCTCAAAGGGCTGACCTACACCAAGACCGGCACCACTTACGAGATGGGCCCGGATATCGAAACCACCACCAAGGCGCTGTTCGGGCAGATGTCCTGGGACATCGGAGACTGGACCTTGCGTGGCGGTGTGCGCCGCGAATGGATCGAAAGCGAGGTCTCCGACAGCATCGCTTACGGTCAGATCGTCCAGACCGGCGTACGCGCCATCCTGCCCGGTGACACCCTCAAATACGACGCGACGCTCTATAACCTGGGCGCGGTCTATCACCTGAGTGAACATCAGGACGTCTTCGCCAATTACAGCCAGGGGTTTTCGCTGCCGGACATCCAGCGCTTCTTGCGTGACGTGAACAGCACCTTCGACATCCAGAGCCTCAACGCCCAGGCCATCAAGGTCGACAGCTACGAGCTGGGCTGGCGCGGTGATTGGGACCGGTGGCAGGCCGACGTCACCGTCTATGAAAACACCTCGGACGTGACTCAGTTTTACGATGCCAATGACCGTGTCTTGCGTCTGATCAACCAGAAGGAGCGGGTTCGCGGCATCGAAAACAGCCTGACCTACCTCGCGACCGATCACTGGTCGGTGGGTGGCACCTATGCCTGGGCCAAAGGCGAAACCGAGCAGAACGGGAAATGGATCGATCTGCCGGCGACACGCATTTCACCGGCCAAGACCACGCTGTTCGTCGGCTACGCCGAAGACGACTACACCCTGCGCCTGCAAGGCATGCACCTGTCCAGTTACGACGCTGCCGCCAAGGACAACAACGGGCGCGACATCGATGGCTATACGCTGGTGGACCTGCTCGGCTCCGTGTACTTGCCGGTCGGTCGCCTGGAAGGCGGGGTGTACAACCTGACGAACCGCACGTACGTCAACCTGTTCGCCCAGGCCAACGCCAGAGCGCCATTCCCCAACGCCGAAGGCCGTACCTTGAGCATGACCTATTCGATTGATTGGTAATCAAGCAAGGAGCCGGCTTGCCGGCTCCTTGACGTTCGACGGTGTTACAAGCCGCGCAAATCCCGCTCCTCGATCGGCCGGCTCTGGCGCAGACGCTTGCCGCCCAGCACCACCCAGTCGATCAGTCGGAACAGGCATTCGAGGCCAAACGACAGCAACAATGCGCCGCTCATACCCCAGCTCATCGCCTCGGGTGTCAACAGGATCTGGTAGCCGTAGCCATTCCAGGTTTCCTTGCGGATGTCCGGATCGGCAGCCAGCGCCACTTGCAGGAAACGGATGTACCACGGCCCCTGCATCGCCTGGAACTGCTTGTCCAACGCCAGTTGGCGGGTCAACAGGTTGCTCAGGCTGTCGGCATCGCTGCGGAAAATCGGGTCTTCGCTGGCGCGGTAATGCGCGACCAGAGCCTGCATGTCGCCCTTGAAAAACTGATTGGCGGTGTTCTGGAACCCGCTCAACCCGGCCTGGGCCTCGATCAGATGCGCCTCGACCCGCTTGGCGTAATCGCTGATGAACCCCGGCACCTGGACACCGATCAACAAGCCGGCCGCAAACAACACCAGCCGTAGATAACTGAGCAACATGGGGGTTGAATCCTTATGAGGTCTGGCCCTGGCTGACGCATTCACCGCGTCGCCACAGGCTCCATTGACCCGGTTCGTAGCGGGTCCAGGTTTCGTTTTCGGTGAGGGGTTCGGTGGCGATGACGGTGACCACGTCGTTCGGTGTGGTTTCGGCCTGAAAATCGACGATCACGTCGACATCTTTCAAGCGTGCCGGGCCAAACGGCGCGCGACGGGTGATTTGCGCCAGTTTGGTCGAGCAATAGCAGAACAACCAGTCACCATCGCTGAGCAGGCAGTTGAATACGCCTTTGCTGCGGTATTCGGCGCAAGCGGCCACCAGGTCTGGCAGCAACGCTTCGACCTCGACGGGCTCGGGGAACGCCGCACGCACGCGGTTGAGCAAATCGCAGAACGCCGCTTCGCTGTCGGTATCACCCACGGGGCGATAGAAACTGGCTGCGGGCTGAAAATCCGCCAACTGGCCGTTATGGGCGAAACACCAGTTGCGTCCCCACAGTTCACGGACGAACGGATGCGTGTTGGACAGGCAGACCTTGCCGACGTTGGCCTGGCGGATGTGCCCGATCACCACTTCGCTCTTGATCGGATAGCGCTGTACCAGGTTCGCGACTTCCGACTCACAGCTTGCCGCCGGGTCCTGGAACAGTCGCAGCCCACGGCCTTCATAGAAGGCAATGCCCCAGCCATCGCGGTGTGGGCCGGTGCGACCGCCTCGTTGCATCAGCCCGGTAAAGCTGAACACGATATCGGTCGGGACATTGGCGCTCATGCCCAATAACTCACACATGCTCGGACTCTCGCTCAATCGCAGGGGCAAGGTTACAGACGGGGTTCAACTCGCATCCGCTGAGGACTGCTCGGCACGGGAGGACGACCGTAGCGATCATCACCGGCACCGCCAAACGGTTGATCCTCCTCCGGCTCGTCGGCGTGGACGGCGGCTTTGGCGGCGGCAGCCTGTTCCTTGCGGAGGTTGGAGGCGCGCTCGATAGGGAAACGGATCGCCACCAGCACCAGATAGAGGCCGAACGCGATCATGCCGTACATGAACAGATCGGAAATCGCCCGCCAGGCGTTGTTGCCGACCTTGAACAGCAGGTCGAGGGCGGTAATGGCGACGGCCGGCGCGACTTTGTCCTTGACCGGGTCGATGATGGTCGGGCTGAACAGCAGCACGGCCATCGCCAGCCGCAGCGGCTCACGCAGCCAGCGCCACATCCAGCGGGTCAAGCGCATCCACACCAACAGGCAGCCCAAAGCGGCAAAGGCGTAGAGGCCCCAAGCGATCAGATAGTCGTTCTCGGTCATGGTGTCCATGGCAAGGCAGGCAAAGAGGCGCTTATGATAACGGCTTTTCGCCCGTCAGGCTTGCCAAATGGCAGTAGGTCAAGACACAGGACCTGTGGGAGCGAGCTTGCTCGCGATGGCGGACTGTCTGTCAACATTGATGTTGGGTGTACCGGCCTCATCGCGAGCAAGCTCGCTCCCACAGGTTCCAAACCTATTTCGTAACGAGTTCGAGAGTTTCTCATGCCCCTATCCGCCAACATTCACGACGCTCCAATCGCCCACAAGGCTGAAGGCTCCGACCCGTATGCCTGGCTGCAAGAGCGCGACACCGAGGCAGTGCTCGACTACCTGAAAGCCGAAAACAGCTACCAGCAAGCGCAGACCGCCGACCAGGCCGGGCTGCGTGAAACCCTGTTCGAAGAGATCAAAGGGCGGATTCTCGAGACCGATTTGTCCCTGCCCTCGCCGTGGGGACCGTATCTGTACTACACCCGCACCATGGCGGGCGACGAGTACGCCCGGCACTTCCGCTGCCCGCGTCCGGCCGACGACAGCCTGACCCTCGACGAAAGCCGCGAACAACTGCTGCTGGACCCCAACGAGCTGGCCAATGGCGGCTTCTTTTCCCTGGGTGCATTCAGCATCAGCCCGGACCATCAGCGCCTGGCCTACAGCATCGACTCCAGCGGCGACGAGATTTACACGCTGTTCGTGAAGGAACTGTCCGACGGCCGTATCAGTGAACTGGAATTCCAGGACTGCGACGGCAGCATGACCTGGGCCAACGACAGTCTGACGCTGTTCTTTGGTGAACTGGACGACACCCATCGCCCGCACAAGCTGTATCGCTATCGCCTGGACGGCACGGCAGCCGAAGAAGTGTTCCATGAGCCGGACGGCCGCTTCTTCATGCATTGCTACCGCTCAAGTTCCGAACAGCAACTGCTGCTGTCGGTGGGCAGCAAGACCACCAGCGAAGTCTGGGCCCTCGATGCCGCCCAGCCCCAGCAGGCGTTCACCTGCCTGGCACCACGGGTTGAGGATCATGAGTACGACGTCGACCACGGCGTACTCGACGGTCAACGGACCTGGTTCATTCGCAGCAACCGTGACGGCATCAATTTCGCCCTGTACAAAGCCACCGATACCGGCGCCGCGCCGACCGAAGCCGACTGGCAGAACCTGATCCCCCACAGCGACACGGTGATGATCGACGGCATCAGCCTGAACACCGGGGCCATGACCCTCAGCCTGCGGGTCGGCGGCTTGCCGGTCATTGAGGTTCACCCACAGGGCCTGGCGCCCTATCGCGTGCAACTGCCGGATGCGGCCTACAGCCTGCACGTACAAAACAGCCTGGAGTTCGAAAGCGAGCGGATTCGCCTGCGCTACGAAGCGTTGAACCGTCCGGCGCAAATCCGCCAACTGGACCTGGCCTCTGGCGAGCAGAAAGTGCTCAAGCAAACTCCAGTGCTCGGCCCGTTCGATGCCGAGGCCTACGTCAGCCAGCGTCTGTGGGCCACTGCACCGGACGGTACGCAAGTGCCCATCAGCCTGGTGATCAAGCGCGCAGACCTCGGCAAACCCGTGCCGCTGTACCTCTACGGCTATGGCGCCTATGGCGAAAGCCTCGACCCGTGGTTTTCCCACGCACGCCTGAGCCTGCTGGATCGCGGCATGGCCTTTGCCATTGCCCACGTGCGTGGTGGTGGCGAACTCGGGGAAGCCTGGTATCGCGCCGGCAAGCAGGAGCACAAGCACAACACCTTCAGCGACTTTATCGCCTGCGCCGAACACCTGATCGCCCAGGGTTTTACCACTGCCCCGCAGTTGGCGATCAGCGGCGGCAGCGCCGGTGGCTTGCTGATCGGTGCGGTGCTCAATCAACGGCCGGAGTTGTTTGGCGCCGCCATCGCCGAAGTACCGTTCGTCGACGTACTCAACACCATGCTCGACCCTGACCTGCCATTGACCGTCACGGAATACGACGAGTGGGGCAACCCTGAAGAACCTGACGTCCATGATCGGATCAAGGCCTACGCCCCGTACGAAAACGTCACCGCGCAAGCTTATCCGGCGACCCTGGTGATCGCCGGTTACAACGACAGCCGTGTGCAGTATTGGGAAGCCGCCAAGTGGGTGGCGAAATTACGCGCGACCAAGACCGACAGCAATCCCCTGCTGCTCAAGACGGAACTGGGTGCCGGGCATGGCGGGATGAGCGGTCGATATCAGGGATTGCGTGACGTAGCACTCGAATATGCATTTTTGTTCAAGGTTTTGGGCATTGCCTGAGGAACCTGGCGCGGTGCGCCGGTCTTAATTTCGGACGCTGGTAGCCGATACAACACCTGTACCCTGTGGGAGCGAGCTTGCTCGCGATGGCGTCAGCACAATCAACATTACCGTTGCCTGTGAAGCCGCAATCGCGAGCAAGCTCGCTCCCACAAGGGATTTTCGGTGAATTCAAATTCGAGTCAGCAACAAACACAAAAAAGACCGTGACGACATGCCTGAATCAACCTTTCTGAACAACGAAATTCGCGACTGGCTGATGGATTGCGGCCTGTTCAATCAACTGCTGCCGGCGGACTTCGTCGCGGCTTCGGGCTACTTCAGTATCAGCACCATTGCCCAGGGCGAGGAAATCTTCCAGGAGGGTGATGCCGGCAGCTTCATGTGCATCATCCACACAGGTCAAGTGGCAGTGCAGAAAGCCACCGCCGACGGGCAACGCGTCACCATCGCCACGTTGCGCAGCGGCCGCTCGTTCGGCGAAATGGCCGTGCTCGACGGCGAACGGCGCTCGGCCAGTTGTGTGGCCGCCAGCAACTGCCAGTTGCTCAATCTGGGCAAGGACTCGCTGGAAAAGATGCTCAACGATGCACCGAAAATCGCCGCCAAGATCATCCGTGCCCTCGCCGTATCCCTGTCCAAACGCCTGCGCATGGCCGACGGCCAACTGCTTTCGCAGCAGGTCTAGCCACCCGGCGACTTGGGTTTCGGCGGATTGGGCGCAAGGCCCGGTATCGGTTGATCCTTGGTCGGCGGGCTCGGCATTTCAATCGGCACCAACGGCGGGCCGCTACTGCCGGGTCCGACTTTAGGCAAAGGCGCCGGGCTGATTTGCGGGTACGGCGTGGGCGTCGCGGTGCCGGGCGAACCGGGTATCGGCGCGGGGCTGACGGGAATCGGTTGCAGCTGTTGAGCCTGCACTGCAGTTATCGAGAGCGCGGCCAGGGCAATGACCGTTAGAATGGTGCGCTTCATCAATGGCTCCGTTGACCTTGTCGTCATAAACAGGCTACTCCCAACTGCGTCTGTTTGCCCTCCCGTGTTCTGCCAATTTTCTTCAAGTGAGCCCCATGAAACGTTTCGTTCTGCTGGACACCACTCCCATTCCTGAAAACGGCGGTGCCCTGTGCCTGTTCGAATACGGCGAGGATTTTGTCATCAAGATCCAGGGCGGCGATGGCGGACAATTGATGAATACGCGCATGCACGGCTCCGAAGATGCCCTGGCCGAGATCCCGTGTCGCAAAGTCGCCGGTCGACCGGATTCACGGGTGCTCATCGGTGGCCTGGGCATGGGCTTCACTCTCGCTTCGGCGCTCAAGCACCTGGGCAAGACCGCCGAAGTGGTGGTTGCTGAATTGGTGCCTGGCGTTGTGGAATGGAATCGCGGGCCACTCGGCGAGAAAGCCGGAAACCCGCTTCAAGACCCGCGGACCGTGATTCGCATGGAAGACGTGGCCAAAGTCCTGCAAGCCGAACCCCAGGGTTTCGATGCCATCATGCTCGATGTCGACAACGGCCCCGAAGGCCTGACCCAGAAAGCCAACAGCTGGCTGTACTCCGCCGGCGGCCTCAGTGCCTGCGCCAAGGCCCTGAGACCAAAAGGTGTGCTGGCCGTCTGGTCGGCCAGCGCGGACCGGCAATTTTCCGACAAACTGAAGAAAGCCGGCTTCAAGGCCGAGGAAGTGCAGGTCTTCGCCCATGGCAACAAAGGCACCCGCCACACCATCTGGATTGCCGAGAAGCTCAAGGGCTGAGCTAAACTTCGCTTAATACCGTCATTAGTCATTTTACAAAGGTGAACCCATGAGTTCGTCCACCCCGACCAACACTTCGAAGCTGGATCGCATCCTCGCCGACAACCAGCGCGACAAGGAAATGGGCTATCGCGACAAGGCCCTGAAGATGTACCCGCACGTCTGTGGCCGCTGCGCCCGTGAGTTCTCCGGCAAGCGCCTGAGCGAACTGACCGTGCACCATCGCGACCACAACCACGACAACAACCCGCAGGACGGCTCGAACTGGGAGTTGTTGTGCCTGTACTGCCACGATAACGAACACTCGCGTTATACCGACCAGCAGTATTTCGACGAAGGCTCGCTGAGCACGCCAAAAATCGCCAAGGCCACGCACAATCCTTTTGCGGCGTTGGCGGGGTTGATGAAAAAAGAAGATTAAAGATCTTCAGTGCCTGAACCGGCCTCATCGCGAGCAGGCTCACTCCTACAGTTGATTTTGTGAACGCCCCAGATCAACTGTAGGAGTGAGCCTGCTCGCGATAGCCATGGTTCAGGCACCACCAATCTCAAACCGAACACCCCCGCCCCAATCCCCGTATAATCGCGCTTTTTTCCCGAAAGGCACCCCGCTCGTGGCAGACAAACGGTACAGCTGCATTGGTTTGTATAACCCCAAATCACCGGAGAACGTCGGTTCGGTGATGCGCGCCGCTGGCTGTTATGGCGTGGCGTCGGTGTTCTACACCGGCAAGCGCTATGAGCGCGCCGCCGACTTCGTCACCGATACCAAGCGCGTTCACTACGACATCCCGCTGATCGGCATCGACGACCTGAAGAAAATCCTGCCGCTCAACTGTGTGCCCGTCGCCGTGGAACTGGTCGAAGGCGCGCGCCCGTTGCCGGAATACACCCACCCGGATCGCGCGCTCTATATCTTTGGCCCGGAAGACGGATCGCTGGATAAAGAGATTCGCGACTGGTGCGAGGACGTGGTCTACATTCCTACCACCGGTTGCATGAACCTGGCCGCCACGGTCAACGTCGTGCTCTACGACCGTATGTCCAAGGGGCTCAATACCCGATCGGGGCCAAAATTCCGCTGAATCGCCGCACATCCGATTGAACGAGCTGCCTGCCCTGGCGGTCAGCTTGACTATCGATCACCCAAGCCTGGAGACAGACCATGAGCGAACTCAAACGCGTCGAGCGTATCGAATCCACCCCGTTCCAGAGCCCCTCCGAACAAAACGTGCAAGGCTGGGAACGCATCGGCTCCCTGGCCGGCGGCGTGGTGATGGTGGGCAAGGGCCTGCGGCGTGGCGGGATCTTTGGCCTGATCCAGGTGGCCATCGGTGGCGTGGCCCTGGCGCGCGGCATTACCGGCCACAGTTCGGCGAAAAGCCTGCTGGAGAAAAGCCGTCAGGACATGAACAACGTGCGGGCGAAAATTCAGCGGGCGGGTGAAGAACTGAGCCAGTTGAAGGCCAACGCCGAGGCGGCGACCAAAACCGCGACGGTTACGGGCAATGATTCGTTGAAGTCACCGAAGACCGGGGTTTGATCCGGATCGTCCGGTGGGGCTGATGGCCCTATCGCGAGCAAGCTCGCTCCCACAGGGTTATGTGGCGTTCACAACAATTGCGTTCACCTCCAATCATTGTGGGAGCGAGCTTGCTCCGGGCGGCGTTCCGACGATGACGGACTCACTGAATCAACTCAGTACTCAGTACTTTTGAAGAACCACCGATCACGCTCTCGCTGAGCTGAACAAACGCCTGGGTATCGATATCCCCCAGCCGCATCGCCCCGCGCAGCACGTCATCCAGCGAACGCTTGTTGTGGGTTTTCAGGCGAATCTCGCGGTCCAGCTCCTGCAGCAACACCACCGCCCTGGCCACCTGCACCGGGTTGATCTGCTCACCGCGCAGTGTGGTGACTTTCTGGCCGATCCTGAGCAGTTTGCCGTGCAGGTTCTCAAAGCGCTCATCGCTCATGCCGCCGGCCCGACGCACCAGTTCGATAGCGTAATACTCGGCAAAGCCTTCGCTGATCCAGTCACTGCGCTGGGTGCCGTTGATCCGCCCGAACATCTGGGCCAACTCACGGACCAGGGCACTGGTGCCGCTTTCGCTGACCAACGGCAGGCGACTGTTGAGGTAGATCGACTCGTGCGCCGACTGGCTGCCGCGCCACATGGGATCATTGGCCCCGACGATCAGCAGTTTGCCCGGGTGTCGCGGGTACAGCGCCTGCACTTGCGGCCAGACGAAGGTCAGCAGGGTCAGCACATCCATGCGGCGCATACCCTGCCCCAGCGGCGAGGCGACGGTCACTTCGGTCTCGCCCAGACGAGTACGGCGGCTACCGAGCTGGCCGGCGAGCATCCAGCCCGTGGGCCGGTCGAACAGTCGGGAAGGGTTATCGATACGGAACTTGTTCTGGCCAATCCGTGGCCACGCGGTTTCAACGCTTTTCCAGCCACCGGGCAGCTCGAATTCAAGGCGTGCAACCAGTTCGATGCCGTCCTGTTGATCGAGTCTGGCAGCCGGCACCAGATCGTCGCCGCGCATCAATGCCCAGTTTGGCGTCATGCGCGTGTCGAAGCTGCCGTTCTTGCGCCCGTGGTTGATATTCACTCGGTAAGTCAGGCTGGCCTTGTCGGCAGTCGGACGCCAGATACCGCGCGCCGCCTCGCCAAGGGTCAGTTGCCATTGGCCGTCGGCCTTGAAATCGCTGTAGTGGCTGCCGTCGCCGAGGTCGAAATCCAGGCTGCGTACCGCCGAACCCTGGGCGAGCGTCAGGCGCACTTCTGCCTGATCGCTCTGGGGCAACAGGCGCACGTGATAATCCAGATTGACCTTGTTCGCTGCCCATACGGGCGAATTCACGGCCAGTAATCCAAGGATCCACGCCTGCCGCCATCCCACAGCCATACACACTCCTTCGTGAAATGTTGATCCTCAGGCCATCAGCCTGCGCGGAAAATCAGGTGATCTTCCCAATCATCTTCCGGCACGCTGCCTTCGGCGAGCATGCGCCCGGACTGGGAAATCCGCTCGTGATGCACGGCATCGCGATCACCGCACACCAGGTGATGCCACAGCGGCAGGTCCTTGCCTTCGCTGACCAGGCGATAGCCGCAGGTCGGTGGCAGCCATTTGAATTCGTCGGCCTTGCCCGGCGTGAGCTGGATACAGTCCGGCACAGAGTCACGACGGTTGGGATAGTCCGTGCACTGGCAGGTTTTCAGGTCCAGCAGTTTGCAGGCGATGCGCGTGTAATAGACGCTGTTGTCGTCTTCGTCTTCAAGCTTTTGCAGGCAGCACAATCCACAGCCGTCGCACAGCGACTCCCATTCCTCCTGATCGAGTTGATCGAGGGTCTTGCGTATCCAGAACGGTTCTACTTTGGCGGCCATGGTTCGAGCATCGACATCAGGTGGTGAAAAGGCCGCCAGTCTAGTGCCCGAAGGCCCGCGGGCCAAGCATTGGCGACTGTCGGTAGAACGGGCTTGTCAGTTTTTGCGCTGCCAAGTAGGGTTTTGCGTCGCTCCCACTTTCAAACGTAGCAAGGAATCTCATGATGAGTGCCAACCCACGCGTTGCCGATTACGCCATTCACCCTCAGTTCACCGACCGCTGGTCGCCCCGCGCCTTCACTGGCGAAACGATTCCAGAGGAAACCCTGCTGAGCTTCTTCGAAGCCGCCCGCTGGGCACCCTCGGCCTACAACTCGCAACCCTGGCGCTTCCTTTACGCACGTCGCGACACGCCGAACTGGGAGCGCTACCTGGGCCTGCTGAACGAATTCAACCGCAGCTGGGCGCAACATGCTTCGGCCCTGGTGATCGTGATTTCGAAAACCACCTTCACCGCGCCTGGCGCCAGCGAAGAAACCCCGGCCCTGTGGCACACCTTCGACACCGGTTCCGCCTGGGGCCACCTGGCCTTGCAAGCGAGCCTGAGCGGCTGGCACACCCACGGCATGGCCGGTTTCGACCAGGAACTGACCCGCAAGGAGCTGAACATTCCTGAAGGCTACGCCCTGCACGCCGCCGTCGCGGTGGGCAAGCTGGGGGACAAGGCGAGCCTGGCGGACTACCTGCAAGCCCGCGAAGAACCCAGCCCGCGTCGTCCGTTGAGCGAGTTGGCGGCTGAAGGTGACTTCACCCTCTGAGCCACTGCAAAAAACATTGTGGGAGCGAGCTTGCTCGCGATGGCGGCAGGACATTCAACATTGATGTTGGATGTACAGGCCCTATCGCGAGCAAGCTCGCTCCCACAGGTTTGATGCTCCAGGCAAAATCAGCGGTGAATCAGTAACCGCGATCGAAATCCACTTCCCCGCGCAACGCCTCTCCCGCCTGATACGCCCGCAGGTTCTCGACAAACAGCTTCACCATCATCGACGGCGAAGTCGGTGCCGAACTGTGGCCGGTCAGCAGCAGGCCCCAGGCTGTCCAGAATGGATGACGCTGGGGTAACGGCTCCTGACGGCACACGTCGATCACCGCACCCGCCAGATGCCCTTCCTTCAAGGCCTCCACCAGATCCGCATCGACCACCGCCACACCGCGCCCGGCGTTGATGAACAATCCGGTCGGCTTGAATTGTTTGAACAGCGCTGCGTCGTAGATATCGTGGGTTTCCACGGTGTTCGGCAGCAGATTGACCACGTAATCGACTTCACCGACCAGCCGCGGCAGATCCGCCAGTGAACCGACTTCGATAAACGGGGCCTGTTCCCGCGCGCTGCTGGCAACGCCATACAACTCGACGCCGAACGGCACGAGGAACTGCGCGACACTTTGACCGATATCACCCGTGCCGACGATCAGCACCTTACGCCCCGCCAGGCTCTGGCCATGGCGGCTGTCCCATTTGCGCTCGACCTGGCTGACCAGTCGCGCCAGCACTTCACGTTCGTGACCGAGCATATACGTGAGCACGTACTCGGCCATGACCTGGCCGAAGATGCCGACGGCACGCGTCAGCCGATAGTGCCGCGGCAAGCCGTCGGCCAGCAGCGGCGTGATGCCGGCCCAGGTCGATTGCAGCCATTGAGGCTGATGGCCCTGGCGCAACAGGGTCGCCAGCAAATCAGGCTGGCCGAGCCACACCGGGCAATCGGCGGCCTGGCTGGCCAGTTCGGCGGAATCACCGCTGGTCAGCACCTCCAGGTCCGGTGCCGCCTCGCGCAACAGTTGGGCGTACACGGGGTGGTCGTGTTCAGCAATCAGGACGCGCATGCTTCAAACCTTTCAAAAACGGTGCAGACGGCCGCCGACAGAGCGGTGCTCCATCGACGCTGCCATCGCAAAAATCAATGAGTGTTTCGTAACCACTCTGAACAGAGTCTGTCTGCCGTTCACATCGGATCGTTGCGACGCAACAATTCTTCCGGCAGGTGCTCGATGTACTCGTCTTCGGCAGGCGGCATTTGCAGGTGATAACCCTGTTTGTCGAGATTTTCCAGCACGACCGTGATGTCCTCGCGCGACAGTTTGCGCTCGGGGCTCAGCACCAGGTCGAAAGCGTGGATGGCCTTGCCGAAGGCTGCCATCAGGGGCTCCGGCACGCGCTCCAGAGCGTCGCTCTTGAGCACATACAGGTACATTTCGTTTCTCTTCGAGCTGCGGTAGATGGAACAAATACGTTTCAAGGCTGTTCTCCGGCGGTGGCCAGGCTGTCGAGCAGCGCCTGGCCCATCAATTCGCGGCGCCAGCCACGCAGCGAATCAGGCAATTGGTAGGGACCATTGGGGAAGCCGCTCTTGAGCAGCGCTTCCAGGGTTTTCTTGCGCAGCATCAGTTCCGGCGCGATATTCAGGCGCTCGGCTTCGGCCTGGCCTATGGCCTTCATTTGTTTGAGCAGTGCAGCGGCATCCACCGGCAACGGCTCCGGCACGGCTGGCGGCCATTGATCAGGCGACACACTGCCAGAGCGCTTGATCAGATCTAGCAGAAACTGACCGTCCTGACGCACGGTACGCGGATGCATGTCTTCGATTTTCGCCAAGGCGCCGAGGTTGTCCGGTTGCGTGCGCGCCAGCGGCCACAGCGAATGCTCGCGGATAATCCGGTTACGCGGCAGGTCACGGACCCGGGCTTCCTTTTCGCGCCAGGCGCAGAGCTCACGCAAAACGGCGAGTTGGGCGCGGGACAGCTTCCAGGCCAGCTTGGCATCGCGATAGACCTCGTACGGATCGATCTCGCGGCGCAGGTTGGCCACCAGTTCGGCGCCGTCTTCCAGGACCCAGACGTATTTGTCGTCAGACAGCTTTGGACGCAGCTTTACGAAGACTTCAGCCAAATGCACGGCGTCTTCGGCGGCATAGCTGATCTGGGTTTCGGAAAGCGGGCGTTGCAGCCAGTCGGAACGGGTTTCACCCTTGGGCAGGTCGATGCCGAGCACTTCCTGCACCAGCCGCGAATAGCCCATGGAAAAACCGAGGTTCAGGTAAGCGGCAGCCAGTTGAGTATCGAACAGTGGAGCCGGCAGGCTGCCGGTCAGGCGCAGCAGGACTTCGAGGTCTTCGCTGCACGCGTGGACAACTTTGACCACCGCCGGGTTTTCCAGCAACGCGGCCAATGGTTGCCAATTATCGATGGTCAGCGGGTCGATCAGATAGGCGCGAACGCCATCACCGATCTGCAGCAGGCCGGCGATCGGGTAGAAGGTGTCGACCCGCATGAATTCGGTGTCGAGGGCAACGAATGGCAACTGTTGCCACTCGGCGCACAACCGTCCGAGGCTATCGTTGTCGCGAATCCAGTGAATATCGATGGCCACACGGCTCTCCCTTGAAGAATGGCGCGCAGTATATATCGCCCCCGGCGATTTCCGCGCATCCACTGAACAAGAGCGTTAGCGAAAATTACTGCGTGACATACAGAATAGTCCTACAAAGCCGGGCTAGCTGGTCTTACCCAACACGTAGACCCGCATCCGCGCACAACCCGGCAAAAAGTCTTGATGGCTGAGCAAACGGAACCCCGCCTGCCTGAACTCGCTTTCGACCTCGGCTTTGCTCGGCAACGGCCCTTCCACGCCTGAACGCGCGCCCTTGAATCGACCGTCGAGGCGCACCGCGACAATCACCGTATCGCGACTGACCCGGTAAAACTCGCCAAGCATCGCCAGGCGATGTTCCGGGTTGGTAAGGTACTGAAACAGTTGCATGCAAAAAATGCAGTCAACCGCATTCTCGGACAAGCCAATCGAGAACGCAGAGCTTTGAAAGGTCTTGACCCGCTTCAACAAACTCTGCGGGTGATGTGTGCGGGCATGATCGAGGATGTCCTGGGACGGATCCGTCGCGAGAATCACCCGATTGGCATGTTCGGCCAGCACCGACCAGAAACGCCCCACACCGCAGGCCACGTCGAGGATCAGCCCCGGCTCGCCGGCGACCTTGAGTGCCTTGCGCACCAGTCGCTCCTCACGCCAGAGCGCCAGACGCCCGGCCAGACCCGGCGCTTGCGGCTGAAGGCAGACGCGCGCGTGCTCCTGGTCGTAGCGCCGGGCAATCTCAAGCTCGATGGCGGATGGAGGCTGAGCGGACATTTGCAATGGCTCTTGATGAAAGTTCTACAGGCCGCAAGTCGGCGACCGCCGTGTGAAACAAAACCGGAGCACTCAATCTTTGGCCAACACACCGTCGACCACTGGACCACGACATCCGGCAAACATGTCCAGATCCTGGTTGTAGACCTTGCTGTTGACTTCCAGCAGGCCAAGCATCGAATGGAACAGGTTGTCCTGGCTCAGGGGCTTTTCACGACTCTGCTGCAGGCAACGGGTATCTACCGCAAACGACTTTTTATAGCTGTCGGAGAACCACGCAAACATGGCTACATGCTTTTGCTGCTCGGGTGCCAGCATGTAAGGCGTGCCGTGGAGGAACAAGTTGTATTCACCCAGGGACTCGCCGTGGTCCGACAGATACAGCATCGCGGTATCCACTTTGTCCTGCTTACTGCGCAACAGATCGATCAAGGTCGACAGTACATGGTCGGTATATACCAGGGTGTTGTCGTAGCCGTTGACGATACTTTCACGACTGCAATTGTTCAGGGCATTACTCTCGCAAACCGGGGTGAAGCGTTCGAACTCTTTCGGATAACGCTTGAAGTACTCCGGACCGTGGCTGCCCATCTGGTGCAATACCAATACCGTGTCCTTGTCCAGGGTATCGATGAAATGCTGCAGCCCCYGCAGCAGGATTTCGTCACGGCATTCACTGTTTGCGCATAGCGCCGGATCTTTCAGATTGCTGACGTCTTCAATAGTGACGCGATCGCACGTACCTTTGCAGCCTGACTGGTTGTCACGCCAGATCACGTCGATACCTGCATGCTTGAGCACATCCAGCAGGCCTTCTTCGTTCTTTGCCTTGCTGGCGTTGTAGTCCTTGCGCCCCATATTGGAGAACATGCAAGGCACCGATACGGCGGTTTCAGTACCGCAGGAATGCACATCGGTGAAAGCGATCAGGCCGTCTTCCTTACTCAGTTTCGGCGTGGTGTCGCGGCTATAGCCAAGGATGCCGAAGTTCTCCGCCCGGGCACTTTCACCCACAACAAGAACCGTCAGGGATTTGCGCCCGTGAGTTTGCCAGGCCGGATTGCGCTGGGCATCTTCACCGATTTTGACAAAGGGTTGCCGTGCAGTCGCTACTTTCTCGCGCAAGAAACCAGCCGAGGCTCCAATGTAGTTGCTTGGCACCACCATCAGGCGCAACTCGTGGTGATTGCGAAACAGCGAAGACAGGCCTTGATAGTTAACCAGTGCAACACCGCCAATGACCGCTGCCGAGGAAAAAACCACCAGGACTTTACTCAGTAGTTCACGGTGCCAACGACGATAATCAATCGGCGTCTTCCACAACAGCCAAGTCGGTAACACGCCGAGCAGCACAATAAACACAAACAACTTTGGCGACAGTAAGTCGCGTACTTCCGTAGCATTGGTCTCAGCGAAGTTACGCAACATGCCGGTGTCGATCAGAACACCATACTGGCTCATGAAATACGCCACGCCCGCACTGATCATGAACAGCAGGGTCAGGACCGGCTTGAGCACCGGCCGGAATGCCAGCAGGGTCAGCACAATGTTGAAGGCCGCGAAGATCATCACCCCAAAGGCCACGCGCATGACGATGCCTTTGCCGTCGGATGCGGTGATTTCGAACAGGTGCTGCCAGAGTACAAAATTGAAGCCAACTAACAAAAATGCGCTGGCAATCAGTGTCACCCATTCGGGGCGCACGGCTTTAATCTTAAGCATGAGATTCGGCGGGTCCTGAAAAAAGTGTCTTCGGCAAATGTGAAAATTTCATTTACCGAGACAGCTCTAATTTTAGATAGCCAACCATCAATTTTTTGTGAAAAAGAAGCCAACAATTAGTTGGCTTATAAAACCAGCCTGATACTTCCAGACTATTTGAGAATGGTTCAGCTCCAGTACAGCTTCGACTCAAGCCTGATGCAAATACCAACGCCAGTCCTGCTCACCGACCTCCCCCATGAATTGGCGATATTCGGCGCGTTTCACCGCCAGGTAGACACCGAGGAATTCCCCGCCGAACGCTTCTTTGGCCCAACTCGAACCTTCCAGCGATCGCAAGGTGGTCAGCCAGTCTGTCGGCAACAGTCTCGCAGCCTGGGCGTAGCCGTTGCCTTCCACCGGCGCACCAGGGTCGAGTTGTTCGCGGATACCGCGATGAATACCGGCCAGAATCGCCGCAGCCGCCAGATAGGGGTTGGCGTCGGCGCCACAGATTCGGTGCTCGATGTGCCGGGAATACGCCGGCCCGCCCGGTACGCGCAAACTCACGGTGCGATTGTCCACACCCCAGGTGGCCGCCAGAGGCGCATAGCTGTTGGCCTGGAATCGACGGTAGGAGTTGGCGTTGGGGCAGAACAGCAACAGCGAATCGAGCAAGGTATCGAGCATACCTGCAACAGCCTGCTTGAGCAGTGGCGTTCCATCCGGAGCTTCACTGGCGAAAAGATTGTTGCCGTCCTTGTCCGCCAGGCTCACGTGCATGTGCATCCCGGTGCCGGCCAGGTCATCGAAAGGCTTGGCCATGAAGCAGGCGGTCATGCCGTGCTTGTGCGCCACCCCCTTGACCAGACGCTTGTAACGCACCGCTTCGTCCATTGCCTGTAATGCGTCGGTGCGGTGTTCGAGGGTGATTTCCACTTGCCCCGGCGCGTATTCGGAAATGGCCGTACGCGCCGGAATCCCCTGGAGCTTGCAGGCATTGTAGAGATCGGCCAGGAACGGCTCGATCTGTTCCAGTTCGCGCAACCCATAGACCTGAGTGCCGTAGGGACGCCCGCCATCGACATCCCGTGCCGGTTGTGGCCGGCCATTGCTGTCGCGTTGCTGATCCAGCAGGTAGAACTCCAGTTCCGCCGCCATGACCGGGTAATAACCGTCAGCCTGTAAACCTTCGATGACTTTCGCCAGCAAATGACGGGGATCGGCAATGGTGGCGGGCATGCCTTCCGTCGGGTGCATGCTGACCTGCACGGCTGCGGTCGGTATCAGACGCCACGGCATACGCGTGAGGCTGCCGCTGATCGGGTAGGCCCGGCAGTCGATATCCCCGACATCCCAGACCAGCCCGGAGTTCTCCACGTCATCGCCGTTGATGGTCAGGCCGAGGATGGTGCTCGGCAATGGCCGCCCGCTTTCATACACCGCCAGCAACTCGTCACGATGCAGCAGCTTGCCCCGCGGTACTCCGTTGTTGTCGAGGATGAACAGCTCGAACATTTCAATATCCGGGTTCTGCTCCAGAAAGGTCAGGGCTTCTTGCTTGGAGGCAAACGAGGTCGTGGCACTACTCATGGGAACTCTCTTTTTCCGTGTCAGGCGGGTACGCAAAAGCACCCGCACCTTAATCCCGCCATCAAGCGGAATATGTAGGAACAATCAGCGGAAAAAGCAGGAATCCGGCGGGCGCGCATGACGGCAATGCCACAGCGCCCAGAAGGCCAGTTCAGAAGGAAGTGCAGAGAGGTTTGGCGCGGTGGCGGGCGTGAATATACGAAGAAGGCTCGACGCTCGAGCGTCGGTGGACGCCTTGAGGTGGATTGCGACTGGCCAACCGCCCATAGAGAGAACCGCAGAAAACAGATGACCCGCAGCGTCACACGATGGGTTGAGTCGTTAAATCTGGATTTGAAGAACCTTGGATATCGTCTGGCTAAACATTTGCCTGCGACTTGTATTTAATTTCTAAATACTTCGCCGGATTTTCTGATTTGCCGCCTCCAGGCCTCGCGCGCCTAATCGGAACCCTACTGCTCAAGGTCCGATCATGGAAAACACCCGAGCCACCTCCCGCACTGCCCTCTGGTTCATGTTCAGCATTGTCCTGGTTGCCCTGAACCTGCGCCCTTCCATGGCCGCTGTCGGGCCTCTGCTCTCGGCGATTCGCGACGACATTGCACTGAGCTTCAGCCAGGCTTCGCTGCTGACCATGTTGCCGGTGACGGCGATGGGGCTGGCGATGTTCGTCGGCCTGCGCGTCAGCCAGCGACTCGGCGACCAGCGCACGGTGGTGTTCTCGTTGCTGATCATCGGTGTGGCCACGCTTTCGCGGTTGTTCCTTGATTCAGCCGCGGAGCTGCTTCTCAGCGCGATACTGGCAGGTATCGGGATAGCCCTGATCCAGGCCCTGATGCCAGCGCTGATCAAATCCCGCTTCAGCGACCATGTCGCCCTGTGCATGGGCCTCTACGTCACGTCGATCATGGGCGGTGCCGCCATGGGTGCTTCCTTTGCGCCACTGGTGATGGAACGTACCGACAGCTGGCGTATGGGCCTGGCGATCTGGGCCGTTCTCGCCGTGCTGGCATTGCTGTTCTGGGGAACCCAACAGGCGGAGATGCCGACTCGGGATTCAAAAGCCTCCAGTAATGGTTCGTTCTTCGCCAATTCCCGCGCGTGGTTACTCGCGATCTTCTTTGGCCTGGGTACTGCGTCCTACACCTGTGTGCTGGCCTGGCTGGCGCCGTACTACGTGGAAAAGGGCTGGAGCGAGCAGCACGCCGGATTGCTTCTCGGGTTTCTGACCGCCATGGAAGTGCTGTCGGGTCTGTTGACACCTGTCATCGCCAATCGCAGCCGCGACCGCCGTATCGTGCTGATGGCATTGCTTGCACTGATCATCGCCGGCTTCTGCGGATTGATTCTGAACCCACAACATTTGAGCCTGATGTGGCCATGCCTGCTGGGGCTGGGCATTGGCGGCCTGTTCCCGATGAGCCTGATCGTATCGCTGGATCACCTGGACAATCCCTTGCGCGCTGGTGGCCTGACCGCCTTCGTTCAAGGCATTGGCTACCTGATCGCCGGCCTGTCGCCGCTGCTGGCGGGGATAATCCGCGACCGGCTCGGCAGCTTTGAATGGGCCTGGTGGTCGCTGACAGCGGTCATGGCGCTGATGATGTTGATGGTTTTGCGCTTCAACCCAAGGCACTACACCCGCCACATCCATTGATCCGGAGCCTGCCATGAAAAACATCGGTTTCGCCGCCGCTCACGCCAGCATGCTGCTTTGGGCCTTGTTGATCGCCGCATCGTTTTCCGCAGCGGCGCAAGTCAGCCAGGCCATCGACCCGATCCTGCTGACCGGACTGCGCCTGCTGTTTTGTGCCTTGGTGTTTCTGCCGCTGTTGCTGCTAAAAGGCGATGCGATCATGACCGCTCGTGGGCTGCTCGGACACGCGGTGCTCGGCCTGCTGCTGGCGCYGTACTTCGGCTCGCTGTTCGAAGCATTGCGCTACACCTCGGCCGTCAACACCGGGACGATGTTCACGCTGGTGCCGCTGATGACCCTGGTTTTCGAGGCCGTGCTGACACCTGACGGTAACCTGAAACAACGGATTGTGCCGATGCTGCTCGCCGCTGCCGGGGCGGTTTTGCTGATCATGAAAGGCACCGGCCCCGGCGAGTTGCCATCGCTGTATGCATTGACCGTGTACGGCATCGGTTGCCTGGCAATGGCGCTATACGCTCCCCTCAGCCAACGCCTGAAAGCCAATAGCCTCAAGGGGCGCGGGCCGGTGCCAATGACGTTCTGGAACATGCTGTTCGGTGCGCTGTTTCTGCTGGCGTTCTGTGGCTTGAGTGGCGGTTGGCGCTCGGCATCATTACTGACGCTCAACGATTTCTATTGGCTGATGTACCTGGCGGTGTTCGCTACCCTGGCGACGTTCTGGCTGCTGCATCGGGCCATCGGCGTGATCGCGCCATCCTCGGTGATTTCCTACATCTACCTGAGCACGCTGTTCATCACCTTGTTTCATTGGCTATGGGGGCGCCAGATGCCCCTGCCGCTGGAGTTGGCCGGCGCAATGCTGGTGGGCATCGGCATGTTCGCGCTGTTGATGTCCAGCCGCCGCGCCGTGTCGGCGATGGTCCAGGGCTGACACGGGCTTGGGCGAAACGTCCTGCAAGGCATTCTCCCTGCTCGCTCATTCCGCTAGGATCTTTCGCTCATCCTTGCGCACGGTCAGTGCAAGGGACGCAGCGAGACGCAATGGATGCTGAACAGTAATTCGCTTAGAAAACTCGACATGCAGGACCTCATGGTGTTCGTCGCCGTGTACGAGCAAAACAGCGTCACCGGCGTATCCGAGACGCTCTGCGTCAGCCAGTCCACGGTAAGTTACTGCCTGAAAAAACTGCGCACCTGTTTCGGTGACGAACTGTTC
>NZ_JBFUHY010000041.1:0-39884 GCF_056402155.1 Pseudomonas sp. P4_C1 | reverse complement strand
GCCCTTGGTGGAATTCGGGAGCACCCCATATGAATCAGGCGCTGCCGAAGAAACTCTGGGATCGACTCGGGCTGGTCTCAATACTGGACACGATAACCCGGCTTAACCGCTTAACCTGAACCGCCGTATACGGAACCGTACGTACGGTGGTGTGAGAGGACGGCGGATGTAAATCCGCCTCCTACTCGATTGCCGTGGCGTGTATCAGCCCCGACGACGAGCCAGAGCATCAATACGCTCTTCCAGCGGCGGGTGGCTCATGAACATGCGGGCGAACCCTTGCTTGATGCCACCGTTGATGCCGAAGGCGTTCAGGGTGTCGGGCATGTGCACCGGCAGCCCCTGTTCCGCCCGCAGGCGTTGCAGGGCGCCAATCATCGCGGCGGTGCCGGCCAGGTTTGCACCGGCTTCGTCGGCACGGAATTCGCGCTTGCGCGAGAACCACATGACGATGGCGCTGGCCAGGATGCCCAGAACCAGTTCGGCGAAGATGGTTGCCACGTAGTAGGCAATGCCCTGGCCTTCTTCGTTCTTGAAGATCACCTTGTCGACGAAATTGCCGATGATCCGCGCGAAGAACATCACGAAGGTGTTCACCACGCCCTGGATCAGCGCCAGGGTAACCATGTCGCCATTGGCTACGTGGCCGATTTCGTGGGCCAGGACGGCTTTCACTTCATCCGGCGAGAAGCGCTCGAGCAAACCCTGGCTCACGGCAACCAATGCGTCGTTCTTGTTCCAGCCGGTGGCGAAGGCGTTCGCCTCGTAGGCCGGGAAGATACCGACTTCGGGCATCTTGATCCCGGCTTCGCGGGACAATTGCTCGACGGTTTGCAGCAGCCATTGCTCGTGACGGGTGCGTGGCTGGGTGATGATCTGGGTGCTGGTGCTCATCTTCGCCATCCACTTGGAGATGAACAGCGAGAACAAGGAACCTGCGAAACCAAAGACCGCACAGAAAATCAGCAGCTGATTGAGGTTGAGGTCAACCCCATTGGCCGCCATGAACCCGTTGAAGCCGAAAAGGCTCAGGGTGATGCTGGCAATCAGCACGACCGCCAGGTTAGTGGCCAAGAACAGCAGGATGCGCATCATGGTTGTAGAAATCTCCTCATGCTAAATATGTAGCGTACTGCGGGGTATATAAGGTGCTGCACCGGGGTATTCAACCGGGTGACTATTTCAAACTGTGTCCTACGGCAACAGTCTAGCTGCTTGCAGGGCATTTCCGATAAGTATGCGGGAAGTGTTTGTCAGTCAATTCGTGTCGAAGGCGCCCGCCTTTGTTAGGCGCGAGCAGACAAGGCGCTGTCCGGCAGCGACAAAGCGACTGCCAGCGGCGCAATGCAAACAAATGTTGCCGGATGAATCACCGTGCGACCTGCGGGAGGGTCGCACGGTGACAGATCGCTTACTGGCGGTAGGACTTGAGGAAGCCGCCGATGCGTCCGATGGCCATCTCCAGGTCATCGACACGGGGCAGGGTCACGACGCGGAAGTGGTCCGGCCATGGCCAGTTGAATGCGGTGCCTTGAACCACCAGCAGCTTTTCGGAGAGCAGCAGGTCGAGAACGAATTTTTCGTCGTTATGGATCGGGCAGACCTTGGGGTCGATCCGCGGGAATGCATATAGCGCGCCCATCGGCTTGACGCAGCTCACGCCCGGAATGTCGTTGAGCAACTCCCAGGTGCGATTGCGTTGCTCCAGCAGGCGGCCCTGGGGCAGCACCAGGTCATTGATGCTCTGATAGCCACCCAGGGCGGTCTGGATCGCGTGCTGGCTCGGCACGTTGGCGCACAGGCGCATGTTTGCCAGCATGTCGATGCCTTCGATGTAGCTCTGGGCGTGGTGTTTCGGGCCGGAAATGGCGATCCAGCCGGAACGGAAACCGGCCACGCGATAGGACTTGGACAGACCGTTGAAGGTCAGGCAGAGCAAGTCCGGCGCCAGGGAGGCGGTGCAGATGTGCACGGCATCGTCGTAGAGAATCTTGTCGTAGATCTCGTCGGAGAACACCACCAGATTGTGCTGGCGGGCCAGTTCCAGCATGCCCAGCAGCACTTCCTTCGAATACACCGCGCCGGTCGGGTTGTTCGGGTTGATGATCACCAGGGCCTTGGTGTTCGGGGTGATCTTGGCCTTGATGTCGGCCAGGTCCGGCCACCAGTTGGCTTGCTCGTCGCACAGGTAATGCACCGGATTGCCGCCGGACAGGCTCACGGCTGCGGTCCACAACGGATAGTCTGGCGCAGGCACCAGCACTTCGTCGCCATTGTTGAGCAGGGCCTGCATCGACATCACGATCAGTTCGGAAACGCCGTTGCCCAGGTAAATGTCTTCAATGCCGACGCCTTCCACCTGCTTTTGCTGGTAGTACTRCATCACGGCCTTGCGCGCGCTGAACAGGCCCTTGGAGTCGCTATAACCCTGGGCGGTCGGCAGGTTGCGGATCACGTCCTGGAGGATTTCATCCGGCGCTTCGAAACCAAAAGGTGCCGGGTTGCCGATGTTCAGCTTGAGGATGCGATGACCTTCCTCTTCCAGGCGCTTGGCGTGCTTGAGCACCGGGCCGCGAATGTCGTAGCAGACGTTGGCGAGCTTGTTCGATTTGCTGACCTGCATGGCGATGTGTTCCCGAAAATGAACGATCCAGACGGCGTTTTGGCAACCGTGCTGGGAATCCTGCGTATTCACACAGGCCTGACGCCTTGAGATGCAGCACCCATATTTCCGTTTGAATGCGCGTGGTCTGGCTGCCAGACTGGCGTTTGACGAGGCGCAATCATACGTGCCGCCCGATCCGTGGAAAAGGTACAGATCGGGCTTTTTCAGCCGCTGAGGTGTGATGATGGAAAAGTTGGAAAAAACCCTGGAAGAGTGGAAGGCGATGCTCGATCCAGAGCAGTACAACGTGTGCCGCCTCAAGGGCACCGAACGTCCGTTTTCCGGCAAATACAACGCCACCAGGACCGACGGTGTCTACCACTGCATCTGCTGTAACGAACCGCTGTTCGACTCCAGGACCAAGTTCGATTCCGGCTGCGGCTGGCCGAGTTTCCATTCGCCGATCGGCGACAGCGCCATGACCGAAATCCGTGATGTCAGCCACGGCATGATCCGCACCGAAGTGGTCTGCGCCAAATGCGACGCGCACCTGGGGCATGTATTCCCCGATGGTCCGCCGCCGACCGGTCTGCGCTATTGCATCAACTCGGTGTGCCTGGACCTGGTGCCCCGGTAGGAACTGCCGAAGGCTGCGATCTTTTGATCTGGCCTTTCTTGAGGCTGCCCGAAGGTCAGGATCATAAGATCGCAGCCTTCGGCAACTGCTGCAGTTGGTCCGCGTTTTGATTATTTAAATTGCACACAATTCAATTGCTCGCTATTTTGTTATTTCTTCCATTCACTCGGACCCTCAAACATGAGCGACAACCTGCTGAGCATCCCTTGCACCACCATCAAGGGTGAGCAAAAGACCCTGGCGGATTTCGCCGGCAAAGCCGTGCTGGTGGTCAATACGGCCAGCAAGTGCGGTTTCACTCCGCAGTACAAAGGCCTGGAAGAGCTGTGGCAGACCTACAAGGACCAGGGCCTGGTGGTGCTCGGTTTTCCTTGCAACCAGTTCGGCAAGCAAGAGCCGGGCAACGAAGGGGCGATCTCCGAATTCTGCGAATTGAACTTCGGTGTCAGCTTCCCGCTGTTCAAAAAGATCGACGTCAATGGTGCCAGCGCCCATCCGCTGTTCGTGCAATTGAAAAAGCGCGCACCGGGTGTGCTGGGTTCCCAGGGCATCAAGTGGAACTTCACCAAGTTCCTGATTGGCAAGGACGGGCAACTGGTCAAGCGCTTCGCTCCGGCGACCAAGCCGCAGGACCTGACTCGCGAGATCGAAGCCCTGCTCAAATGAATACCTTGTCAGTCGATTCCCTGAAGCTCGACAGCCAGCTGTGTTTCAAGCTGTACGCCGCTTCCCGGGCGGTCATTCGCGCCTACAAGCCAATGCTCGATCAGTTGGGCCTGACTTACCCTCAGTACCTGGCGATGCTGGTGCTGTGGGAGTGGCAGGAAGCGGCCCCGGAGCAACCGACCGTCAAGGCATTGGGCGAGCGTCTGGCCCTGGATTCCGGCACGCTGACACCGTTGCTCAAGCGCCTCGAACAACTGCATCTGGTGCAGCGTCAGCGTTCGGCGCGCGATGAGCGTGAAGTGCATCTGAGCCTGTCGCCAGCCGGCACGGCCCTGCGCGATCAGGTCGGGCCACTCAAGGCCCGCCTGTTGTGCGACAGCGGGGTCGATCTGAACCGTCTCAACGATTTGCGCGATGGTCTCGATCACTTGTTGGGACAGATCAAGGCGCTGACGTAGCGCAGATCCACAAATCCAGCAGGGCGGCCAGTTCTTCCCGCCGGAAGGGTTTGGCCAGGTAGTCACTCATGCCCGCGGCACGACAGCGTTCGCGCTCTTCCGACATGGCGTTGGCCGTCAGGGCGACGATGGGCAGGTGGGGCCAGCGACCGCTGCGGCGGATTTGCCGGCTGGCCTCATAGCCGTCCATCACCGGCATGTTGCAGTCCATCAGCACCAGATCGAACTCCCGTTGTTCGAGTTGATCCAGGGCTTCGGCACCATGGGCCGCGGTGGTCACCTCGCAGCCGAGTTTGCCGAGCATGCCCTTGGCCACCAGTTGGTTGACCGGATTATCTTCCACCAACAGCACGCGCCCGCGGCGCGGCGGGCTTTGCGCGTCGAGTGGGGCATTGTTGATCGGGTGGGTTTGCGGTTGCAGGATTCGCTGCAACAACTGATGCAGCGTATTGCGTGCCAGGGGGCGGGCCTGCTGTTGCAAGGGGGCGAGGGCGTTGACCTCTTCGCTGGGCATGAAATTGCCATAAGCGGTAATCAGCAGGATCGGCGCGCTGAGGGTGGGGCGCAAATTGAACAGGCACTCGGGGCAGTCGGTGATGAGCACGTCGGCCGCCAGGCCAAGCAGTGGGTCATCCATGGAGCGCCGTTCGTAGTCCAGTCCCCAGCCAGGCAACAGGCCGTTCAGCAGTTCGCCCAGCCCGCTGCTGGCGGCCGTGATGGCGATGACTTTGCCCTTGAGCGAAACAGCAGGCATTGCTCGGGTATGGCTGGGCAATGGCAAGTCCGCGCAGAACTGGCTGCCAAAACCCGGCTCGGAGTTGATCGTCAGGCGCCCTCGCATGGCTTCGCAAAGGTTGTAGGTCAGCGCCAGGCCCAGCCCGGTGCCGCCAAATTGGCGGGTAATACCGGCGCCGGCCTGAGTGAAAGGCTGGAAAATTTTCACCTGGGCATCCTGAGGGATTCCGATGCCGGTGTCACACACTTCGATTCTGACGCCGTCCCCGAACGTCGACAGGCGTACGTCGACACGCCCGAAACGGGTGAACTTGAGGGCGTTGGACAGCAGATTACTGACGATCTGCCGCACCCGGGTCGGATCGCCGAGCACGAGTGTCGGGAAATGCGGATCGATCAGGCAGGTCAGTTCGACGCTGGGGGCGGCGTTCTGCGATAACAGGTTGGCAGTGTCTTCGATTAGCGAGCCGAGGTCGAAGGGGATGTGTTCGAGTTCGAGTTGACCGGCATCGAACTTCGACAAGTCGAGAATATCGTTGAGCAATTCCACCAGCACTTTGCCCGAGTCATGGGCGATGGACAGCTGTTGCTGTTGTTCGGCAGTCAGCGGCCCGTCGAGGGACAGCGCGATCATCCCGAGCAAGCCATTGAGGGGCGTGCGGATTTCATGGCTCATATTGGCCAGGAACACCGAGCGGGCGTCGGCCATGTCCAGTGCTGTGCTGCGAGCGACTTCCAGTTCCTGGTTGGATTGGCTCAGCCGGGCATTGATCGCGTTGAGTTCGGCAGTGCGGGCCGAGACGATATTTTCCAGTTGACCGAGATACTCGGTCAGGCGGTTTTCCGCATTGCGCCGCTGCTGGATTTCGGTGGCGATGCTTTTGAATTGCTGGTTGGCAACCTTGACCAATACGCCGATCTCATCGTCGGCGTGCCCGGCGGGACACTCCAGTGAGGTCGGCTCGGTACTGCTCGGGTCGCGACCGCTGAGTTCACGGATGACCCGCACCAGGGGTTTGGTCAGCATCACATAGAACAGCGCCAGCAGAATGCCGGACAGCAGCAGGCTGCGGGCGAAACCATTGAGCAGGGTCACTTCGGCCCGGCGCAGGAACCGGTCGCCGAAGGCGTAAGTATCGACGTTCAGCCGCAGCGTACCCAGGGATTCGTTGGGTAAATGATCCAGGTAAAGCCGGTCTTCGAACTGTYGGTTGGCGCCGAACAGGAAATCACTGAGCATCCGGTATCCGTTTTGCACACCGGGTCGCTTGACGTTGGCCAGCACAATGCCATTGTTGTCGGTCAGTCTCACGCTAGTGATCGCTGGCGAGCGCAGCAGGCCCAGGGTCAGTTCCTTGGCGAGTTCGGCGTCGATGTTGTAGGCAATTCGCGAGGCCGGGTTGTGGCTGATTTCCAGTAATGAAAGGATTTCACGATTGATGGAGGCGTCTTCACTGGCATAATCGATGCCTATTTGCAGCAGGCTGAGCAGCGTGCCCAGAATGAAACCGACCAGCACGGTAAGCCGGGCTTGCTTGAACGACAGCCGGTTGGTGAATTTGATGTCCATGGGGGGGTGAACCACTTCCGTTTCCTTTCGCTGCTCAAGCATAGTCGATCATGCCTGCCTGTTGATGTTCTCGCGAGGCCTGTACCGCGGGGGCCACCGCTTGTGTGACGCTGTGTTTCGTCGCTGTATCACCATCATTACTGTGAACGTGCCCGAGGAGAAGTCGTGGATTCCCGATTGAATGCTTTTCTTGAACGCGCCGATGCCGTTCTGGCCCGTATCGAGCCGTTGCTGCCGGCACCGCGGCCAGCCATCGACTGGACGCAATGCCTGGCCGCGCGCTGGCATCGTGAGGCACGCGGCGGTTATCTGATGCCGCTGGAGGTCAGCCTCGACATGCATTTGTCGGACCTGATCGGCGTCGATCGGCAAGTCGAGCAACTTGGGCGCAATACCCGGCAGTTCCTCGATGGCATGCCGGCCAACCACGCCTTGCTCTGGGGCTCGCGCGGCACCGGCAAGTCGTCGCTGGTGCGCGCCTTGTTGGCCGAACACGCTCAAGCCGGTTTGCGCTTGATCGAGATTGAACGTGATCACCTGGCAGACCTGCCGCGAGTGGTCGAACAGATCGCCAAACTGCCCCAGCGTTTCGTACTGTTTTGCGATGACCTCTCGTTCGAGTCGGGCGAGGGTGATTACCGGGTGCTCAAAAGCGTCCTCGATGGCTCGCTGGAACAGGCGCCGGACAACGTTTTGCTGTACGCCACGTCCAACCGTCGCCACCTGGTGCCGGAAAAGGAAAGTGACAACGAAAACTGGAAACGGGTCGACGGCGAACTGCATCCAAGCGAGGCGGTGGAAGACAAGATCGCGCTGTCGGACCGCTTCGGTTTGTGGCTGTCGTTTTATCCATTTACCCAGGAACACTTCCTCGACGTCGTCGAGCACTGGATCGGCCAGTTGGCCGGCAAGGCCGGGCTGGCGTGGCAGCGCAGCGAAGAGCTGGACATTCTGGCGGTACGCTGGGCCACCGGCCGAGGCAATCGCAATGGACGTTGCGCTTATCAATTTGCCCGTTATTGGGTCGGGCTGAAACTGTTGGAGCACAAGGCATGATCGATTTACAAAGGAGCGGCCAGGGCCTCGAAGGCTACGGCATGCTGCACGCGCAACTGGAGTCCTTGCTGGCGGACGAGCGGGATTTCATCGCTAATGCCGCGCAGTTCTCGGCGTTTCTGTTCAATCAGCTCGATGACTTGAACTGGGCCGGCTTCTACCTCAACCGCCATGAAGAACTGGTGCTGGGGCCGTTTCAGGGGCAGATCGCTTGCGTGCGGATTCCGTTCGGTCGCGGCGTATGCGGGACAGCAGCAGCCACCTTGCAGACTCAATTGGTCGAAGATGTGCACGCGTTCCCCGGTCACATTGCCTGCGACAGTGCCTCGAACAGCGAATTGGTGGTGCCGCTGGTCAAGGACGGCCGATTGATCGGCGTGCTCGATCTCGACAGTCCGAAACTGGCGCGTTTCACCGAACAGGACCAGGCAGGAATCGAACAGCTGGCGGCGATTTTCCTGCGCCTGACCGACTGCTGATCAAGACCCCAGGCCTGCCTTGAGCAGCAGGCCTGACGCCGGTTTTCTCCATGACGGTCAACACCCTGCCGAGGGGCCAGGCATAGTTAAGGCTCTGTCACTTTGCCTTCGTCGTAGTGTTCGATCTGACGTAGTAGCGCGTCCTCCAGCTCAAGCATGGCGCACTCCATGGATTTGCAGCATGCAGCCACTTTTTCGCGGTCGAAATCCTCATGGCAGACTGCTTCGAGTGCCTCGCAGCGGTTGATCAAGCGGGATGCCTGCACTATCCGGGCTGCGCCTTTGATTTTGTGGGCAATGTCCTTCAGCGCCTGCGTATCTGCGCAGCTGGATAGCGACAACAGCGTTTGCAGATCCTGGCGGTTGCTGTTCACCAACTCGTTCAGCAATCGCCGGTTCAACATCGGGTTGCCCCCGGTCAGCAGTTTCAACCCGTGCAGGTTGAACGCCGGGGCTGCCTGGGTGGGCTCAATGCCTTCCACCCATTGACTCAAGGCACCGAGGCTGAGGGGTTTGAACAGGCAGTCGTCCATTCCCGCCTGTTTGCAGCGTTGTACTTCTTCCGGTTGGGCGTTGGCGGTAAAGCCGAGAACGGTGCAGGGAGGACGATGGTTTTGTCGTTCGTGCTGGCGAATGGCGCGGGCCAGCTCGTAACCGTTCATGACCGGCATGTTGCAATCGGCGATCACCAGATCAAACGGCTGGTCTTTCCATGCATTCAGTCCCTCCTGGCCATCGGCCGCGACGGTAAATCGATGTCCAAGAAACTCCAGTTGCTGGCACGTGAGCAAGCGATTGGCCGGGTGATCGTCGACTACCAGCACACTCAACGGGGTTGTTGCGACGATGATTTGCGTTTCGGCCTCCTGGGCTGACTGTTGCAGCGGCAACGTTTCCAGCAGCAGCAACACCTGCACTTGAGTGCCGACGCCCGGCTCGCTGCGCAATTGCAGACTGCCGCCCATCATCTCGCAGAGGTTGCGGCTGATCACCAGCCCCAGCCCTGCGCCCCCCCTGACCGATTGCATGGCGTTGTCGGCCTGGGCGAAGGGTTCGAACAGGTGCCGTTGATCCTGTTCGCTGATCCCGATACCACTGTCGTGAACCTGCACCCGCATCTGCACGCGCCCGGATTGCGTTGCCGGCTGCAGATCGACAATGACCCGGACCTGACCTTGCTCGGTAAACTTGATGGCATTGCTGATCAGGTTGGACAGCACTTGCTTGAAGCGCAAAGGGTCCAGCAACACATCGAAGGTCGGGTTGGCCGATGAAAACTCCAGTACCAGCTCGAGCTTCTTCTGTCGGGCCAGGCCATCGAAAATCCGCACGACCGAGGCTACGAGTTCACCCGGACTAACGCGCTCCGGGCTCAGGCTCAAGCGTCCTGATTCGATTCTGGCAATGTCCAGAATGTCGCCAATCAGCTCCAGCAACCCTTTCGCCGAGGTGTACGCGACATCGATGGCCGCACGCTCCGGGTGCTGATGATCAAGACGCTTGAGTGTCAGTTCAAGCATGCCAATGATTGCATTCATCGGCGTGCGGATCTCATGGCTCATCGTGGCCAGAAACGTGCTTTTGGCCCGGTTGGCGTTATCGGCACGTTCTTTCGCGCAACGCAGATCATCGAGCAGTTGCCGCCGTTCGCTGATATCGATCCAGCCACCGATAATGCCTTGCACTTTTGCGCTGGAATCCCGATAGGGAAGAATCCAGTGATAGATCGTCAACCGCCGGCCGCCAATGTGCAGCTCGCGATCGACGATCAACGGTCTGCCCTCGGCCACCACGCGTTGGTAGTCAGCCTGGTACTCCCGGGCTTCGAATACATTGCTCATCGATCCCTGCATGACACTTTTGCCGATGACATCTTCACGCCTGGCGCTGAACGCTTGTAGGTAACTGTCGTTGCAACTTTGCAGTAGCCCCTGGCGATCACGTACGTAGATCGGATGGGGCGTGCCATTGACCAGCGATCGCATGAACTCGAACTGATCGTTCAACGCACGCTCGGCGGCCTTGCGTTGCTTGATCTGGCGTCGCATGTAGTCGTTCCACGCAATGGAAATCAGCAGCAGCACGCCGGCACCGATGACGATCTGATAGAACAGCCGTTGATAGTTGCGCCAGGTGTTTTGCGAAGACGCCGAATAGCCGCGCCAACGGCTGTTGATGATGCCCAGTTCTTCCGGCGAGATGCTTAGTAGCGCCTTGTCGAGAATCGCGTTCAGCTCTTTGGCGCCCCGAGCGGTGGCAAGGGAAAACGCTGCCTGCTCGGTGCCGATGGTGGTGCTGATTTGCAGTGTGTGCTCGAACAGTCGCGACGAAATGAAGTAATTGGCAATGATCAGTGAGTTCACCGCGCCCTCGGCCTGGCCTTCGGCGAGTAACTCTACGGCGCTGAAGGTGTCCGGGGCTTCGATCAACCTGATCCGGGGAAATTCTCTGCGCAGGTAATCCATGAGTGGATTGCCGCGGGCAATGGCCAGGCGCTTGCCCTGCAACTGCACGAGGTTGGTCGGGCTGTCGGCGGCTTTGCGGGTCAGCAGGACGTAGGAATTTTCCAGAAAGGGTCGGGTAAAGTTCAGTTGGGTTTGACGTTGCGCGCTGGGAAGCAACGGGGCGATCACATCGGCCTTGTTGTCCTTGATCTGTTTGATCATTTCGTCATCGCTCCGACTGCGCCGGATGTCAAAGCGCAAGCCGGTGCGCAGCCTGATCAGCTCAAGCAAATCCGCGGTGACCCCGCGAAAGTTGCCGTTGCTATCGAAAAACGTCAGTGGCGCAAAGGCTTCGTTGACGACGACGCGCACTATCGGGTGGCGTGCCAGCCAGCGCTCTTCCCGTTCAGTGAGTTGCAACTTTTGATCGGTCAGCAGAATGTCGCTACCGGCGCTCCAGCGTTTGGCGATGTTTTCTCGTTCACTGGAGGGGATGGCCGTGATCGTCGCGTTGATGATGCCGAGCAGCTCGGGGGTGTTCCTGTTAACGGCGAAGCTGAAACCATAGGCTTCATGTTTGCCGAAGTTGGCCATCCGGATGTTGTTCAAGTATCCCTTGTTGATCATGTAGTGAGTTGAAATGGTGTCACCGAGAAACACGTCCGCCTGATCGAAAGCAACGGCGTTGATCGCATTCTGGTAGGAGGGATAGGACGTGATGATCGCTTTCGGGTACAACGCCCTGACTTCCGTCAGCGGCAAGTAGTGATACACCATGCTCAGGCGCAATCCGGCCAGGCCATCGGTGAGGGATCGGGTTTCCCCTTCGCGGGTCACCAATACGGGTTGGTCGACGGCATAGGGTATCGACAGTGCAATGTCGGCATTGCCAGCTTCGAATCCATTGGCGGTGCCTAGCAGATCGACTTCGCCGCTTTCCAGTGCAGCGATCGCGGCCCCTCGGGAATCGAAACGCCGAACCGTGACGGGCAAACCGGTTATTTTTCCCAGAAGACCAGCGTAATCGGCGGTAAACCCTTCATAGTCCTGCCCACTGGTGGTCAGGTCGAAAGGGGGGTAGTCCGGGGCCGACGTCCCGAGCGTCAGTTCATGTTTTTGCTTTATCCATTGCCGTTGGGATTCATCCAGCCGAACCTCCATTGCTCCGGCCTTCGAACGGCTGAGCAGCGTGTAGTGTTCACTGTTCGGTGCCCCGAACAACGAGGTGCTCAGGCATAGACCTGCAGTCACCTGTATCAGATAAATCTTCAAACGGCTGGGCATCGTGGGTCTCACACTAGCGCGTTTCGTTTAGCCATCTCGATTAGTTCAACCAGGGATTTGGCTTTGAGCTTCTGCATGAGGCGCTTTTTGTAGGTGCTCACGGTCTTGTTGCTCAGAAACATCCCCTTGGCGATTTCCTTGTTTGTGCGACCTTGGGCAAAAAGTTGCAAGACCATCAGCTCCCGGTCGTTTACGGATTTGAACAGTTCCAATTCGATGCAGCGTGTTTCATCTCCGTGGACAGGGTTCAAGGCCTCACTCGGGAAATAGTTGTAACCTGAAAATACCGCTTTTATAGAGCTGACCAGTTCACTGATGTCCTCTTGTTTGCAGACATAGCCCGAGGCACCGGATTGCATGCAACGAATGCCGAAAAGTGTCGGGCATTGTGCGGTCAGTACCAGTGTTTTAGGAGGATTACTCATTGCGTTGAACCGGGACAGCACTTCCAGGCCATCCAGTTTTGGAATGCTGATGTCGAGAATGACCAGGTCCGGCATGCATTCGCGAACCATCTGCATGGCGTCGACCCCATTGTCAGTTTCGCCGACGACTTTGTAACCTTCATGTTCCAGCAGCATTCGAACGGCAAGGCGGATAACCGGGTGATCGTCGACAATAAAAACGGAGTTCATAATCAAGTCCCATGCGAGCTCAAATAAAGCGCGCACCTTAGCTCAGATACTTGAAGGGCCGCATGAACTGACCAAGCTGTAGCAGCAATATAGGAGAATTCCTACAGATTAAAAGGAATGGGACTACGTATTAACTAGGTTTCTTATTAGGAAGGCTAGGAAAGTCTAGTGCTTTGGTGCACTTTGTAAGGAGGTTGTTTGTAAGTTTTACGCTGTATATTTGTCGGGATTTATATGTGTCTTTTTCTATATTGGTGCAGAGGTCAACAAGTCTATAAATTCAGATTGTTTCAGTGGTTTTATCAAGTATCCCAATAATGGCAGCCCGTAATCAGCGGCCGTATTTACAAGCTCATCCAATTCAGACGTTGTCAGGCTACTCAGAATGATCGCCTGTCTGATCAGCCCTCGCTGGCTGGCGAACCGGACCAGATCGAGTCCCGTCAGATCGGGCAGGCATTGATCGCATAAAAGAATGTCGAACGGTTGGTCGGCCCCGAGCATTTGCTGCATGGCGCTTTTGGCGCTATCGGAGGTAGTCAGTCGGGTGAAGCCATAACTTTCCAGCAGGTACTGAGTGGCTATTAGTTGGAAGGGATGGTCTTCCACCACAAGGATGCGTAGATCGTCTTCGGCCATGGGGTGCACTTCATCTGTCGAACAGAAGGGAGGGCGATTGTTTCGCGAGAGTGCTGGACAAGCGATCAGTTTGCTCGACAGGTGCTGTAGGGCGATTCGACGAGACTTGAGTGCTGTTGGAGTTTCAAGGGGGGATCAGCCATTACGAATGCCGTAATGGCTGATCAAACGATACACCTCAGTGGCTGGCGCGTCCGGTCATTTCCAAGGCCATCTCACTGGCATAGCTGTCGGTCATGCCGGCGATGAAATCAATCATGCGCAAAAACGAAGTGTGCAATGGGCCGTGAGGGTCGGGCGCATTGTTGCCCAGCAGATCAAGGATACGACGGCTCTTGAACGACGGCGTACTTCCGTTGTGTTGCTCCAGAGCTGCGCCGCAAAAGGCGTTGAGCAGGATTTCCAGTGTGGTATAGGCGCCGATCTCGTGCAGAGTCTTGCGCTTGTCCTGGAAGATTTTCTTGCGGGCCATGTCCTTGGCATTCAGCACGCAACGCTTGGCGGGACCGTGCATGTGTTCCACCAGGTCGCCGCAAAGCGTACCGGCCAACAGCGCATCCTGTTGCTCGACAAACGCCCGGGCCGCGGCATTGGTCAAGTGCTCGATGGCTTTACCGCGCAGTATCGCCAGTTTGCGTCGGCGCGAATCGCCGGGACCGAGCTGGCGGTAGGTCTCAGGCAAGTCATCGCCCACCAGGCCCAGGAGCAGGGACTCGACTTCGGCGTATTCCAGCAACTCCATTTCCAGGCCGTCTTCCAGGTCGATCAGTGCATAGCAGATGTCGTCGGCAGCCTCCATCAGGTACACCAGAGGATGTCGCGCCCAACGTTGCTCCTCCAGTTGTGGCAGGCCGAGTTTATGGGCGATCTGCTCAAGTAGCGGCAGCTCGCTCTGATAACAGCCGAACTTGTGTTTCTTGTAGCCCAGGGAGTCGGCGTGCCTGGCCGTCCATGGATACTTCAGGTACGTGCCCAGCGTTGCATAGGTCAGTCGGGTGCCGCCGTCGAACTGGTGATACTCCAGTTGAGTGAGTACCCGAAAGCCCTGGGCATTGCCTTCGAAATTCAGGAAGTCATTGCGCTCGGCTTCACTCATTGCATCCAGCCAGCCACGGCCGGCGGCTTGCTGGAACCAGTGCCGGATCGCGTCTTCACCGGAATGGCCGAAAGGCGGGTTGCCGATGTCGTGTGCCAGGCAAGCCGATTGCACCACCATCCCCAGGTCGCTGGGTTCGCACCAGTCGGGCAGGGCATTGCGGATGGTTTCGCCGACCCGCATGCCCAGTGAGCGACCCACGCAACTGACTTCCAGCGAGTGGGTCAGGCGCGTATGAATGTGATCATTGCTGGACACCGGATGGACCTGGGTCTTGCGCCCGAGGCGGCGGAAAGCCCCCGAGAAAATGATGCGGTCGTGGTCCTTGTGAAAAGGGCTGCGGCCAAGCTCTTCTGGGCTGTGCAGAGGTTTTCCGAGGCGTTCGCGGGTAAGCAGAGTGTGCCAATCCAAGGCGGGGTCTCTCCGTCAGGTGACTGATAGCCTAGCTTCCCGTTTCGCGCCATGACCTGCAAGCGGAACTGGGTGGCGTCGATATCGATAAGTAACCGGCACCGAAATCATCGATGGCTATCCGCGCGCCGGCGTGCCGGAAACGCACCACCACATGTGCCAGATTGATCAGTCTTTGCGTGAAGAGCCCTGCATGATCAGCTTGATCAGCGGGGCCAGTGTGGCACCGAGCCGGACCAGCCGGGTCAGGCTGCTGAGGCCGCCACCGTTTTTCGCACCCTTGCCGCCCAGAAAGCCCAGCAAGGTGACGGCGGCTACGCCCCAGAGTGGTGCGTGCTTGATACCAAAACCGTCCTGCAGGTTTTGCGTAATCCCGCGCACGCGTTGCAAGGGTTGCAGCAGTTGCGCGGATTCGTGGCGGATTTCCTGACGATGCATTTCCATGCGCAAGCGGATCAGGGCCTTGCGCATTTCCGTGCGTGAGCTGTTGTGTGGCAATTCAGGCAGGCTCATGGCAGCAGGCGCTCCCGATCGTTGGCCAGCTCTTCCAGCGTGCCGTTGAAGGGTGAGGACTCATCGAAAATCGCTGCTCTCAAGCGCATTCCACAGAATATGGCGGCGAGGGTGTAGAACACACAGAGCCCGATGATGGCGGTCAGGCGATAGGTGTCCCAGAACACGATAAGCACCAACGTCGACAACCCCACCAACAGCAGCAACGCAAACACCAGGGCCAGGCCGGCAAACAGCAACAGGCTGACGGTGCGGGCTTTTTGTTCCTGCAATTCGATGCCGAACAGTTCGACATGGCTGTGCAGCAACCCAAGGAAGGCAGCACCCAGGCGCCGTGATGAGGAACTGGTACCCGCTACAGACGGGCCGGATTCACCGATCGACATATCAGCGCCGGCTAGCCAGCAGGCCGATCAGGAAACCCACGCCGGCCGCGATCCCGACGGATTGCCAAGGGTTGGCCTGGACATAGTCTTCAGTGGCTGTGACAGCGGCCTTGCCGCGTTCGCGCAGGGAGTCTTCGGTCAGTTTCAGGGTTTCACGGGCACGCAAGAGACTGTCGTGAATCTGCTCGCGCAATTCGTCGGCCTGATCGCCGGCCAGGGTCGCGGTGTGCTCCAGCAACCGTTCGGTGTCACTGACCAATGTCTGAAAGTCGTTCATCAGGATTTCTTGAGCAGTCTTTGCCTGGGTGCGGGCCATGGTGGATCTCCATAAGTGGCTTTCTGATGCTTTCGAGTATGAGCCTTCGGCGAAGGTTCAGTACAAATGACTGGTACAACTTTTGCTATGTCGTGGTGCGCCGGTCCGCACCATTGCGCTATGGCCGGGCATGATTTCAGTAAAACCGTAGGACAAACAATCAAAAACTCGCGTAAACCTCCGGGGCGCGTTTTTCCTGGAGGGCGTCCGTGCGCCAAAGTGGTTCAACGAGATCAGTGCGCTGATGCTTCGAAGCCGCAACTTGGTGCATGGACAGTCATCGCGAACTGCTTTGGTGCTTTTTTCTGCCATAAGGTCAGCCCATCCCATGGAAAACCTGCAAAGCGCTGTGGACACCCTGGTCCATAGCTCCAACACGCTGTTCATTCTGATCGGTGCGGTCATGGTTCTGGCCATGCACGCCGGTTTTGCCTTTCTCGAAGTCGGAACTGTGCGACAGAAAAACCAGGTCAATGCGTTGTCGAAAATCCTCAGTGACTTCGCCGTTTCGACATTGGCCTACTTCTTTATAGGCTATTGGATTTCCTACGGCGTGACATTCATGCAGCCGGCGGCTGTGCTCAATGCCGACCATGGCTATGGACTGGTGAAGTTTTTCTTCCTGCTGACCTTTGCCGCGGCGATCCCGGCGATCATTTCCGGAGGGATCGCCGAGCGCGCCAGGTTTGTCCCGCAACTGTGTGCAACCGCGTTGATCGTTGCGTTCATCTATCCGTTCTTCGAAGGCATTGTCTGGAATGGCAACCTGGGTTTGCAAGCCTGGTTGCTGGAGCGCTTCGGCGCCGGTTTCCATGATTTCGCCGGTTCGGTGGTGGTGCATGCCATGGGCGGTTGGCTGGCACTGGCGGCGGTGCTGTTGCTCGGGCCGCGTAATGGCCGCTATCGCGAAGGTCGCCTGGTGGCGTTCGCGCCATCGAGCATCCCGTTTCTGGCGTTGGGCTCATGGATCCTGATCGTTGGCTGGTTCGGCTTCAACGTCATGAGCGCGCAAACCCTGCAAGGTGTCAGC
The DNA here is from genome assembly GCF_056402155.1 of Pseudomonas sp. P4_C1. Classification (NCBI taxonomy): domain Bacteria; kingdom Pseudomonadati; phylum Pseudomonadota; class Gammaproteobacteria; order Pseudomonadales; family Pseudomonadaceae; genus Pseudomonas; species Pseudomonas sp. P4_C1. The sequence continues at coordinate 22,924 of NZ_JBFUHY010000041.1, read as the reverse complement.
GGACTGGTGGCGGTGAACTCGTTGATGGCCATGGTGGGCGGTACGGTGACGGCGCTGATTGTCGGGCGCAACGACCCCGGCTTTCTGCATAACGGTCCGTTGGCGGGGCTCGTGGCAATCTGTGCCGGTTCCGACCTGATGCATCCTGTGGGGGCGCTGGTCACCGGTGCCATCGCGGGGGCCCTGTTTGTCTGGTGCTTTACCGCGGCCCAAGGCAAATGGCGCATCGATGATGTATTGGGTGTGTGGCCGTTGCATGGCTTGTGCGGCGTATGGGGCGGCATTGCCTGCGGCATTTTCGGCCAGAGCGCCTTGGGCGGGCTGGGTGGGATCAGTTTGATCAGCCAGTTGATCGGCACGGCACTGGGCGTTACTGTGGCACTGGCCGGCGGGTTTGCCGTGTATGGCGTGATCAAGGCGTTGCATGGATTGCGCCTGAGTCAGGAAGAGGAGTATTACGGCGCGGACCTGTCGATCCACAAGATCGGTGCCGTGAGCCAGGACTGATTCAGGTCTTTTCATCGTCAGGGCAGGGGGCTCAATGGCTCGACGGTTATTCGGGGCAGGCCTAGAATGTCACTTCATTATCTGGTTGAGCGCTCATGCTTCCCGAATGTCAGCTGTTCGGCACCCTTGGATGCCATCTCTGTGAAGTAGCCGAAGCCATGTTGATGGAGTTTGTCGAGCGCGGCCTGCTGGTGGAACTGGTGGATATCGCCGACGATGAAGCGTGGTTCGCCGCTTACAGCCTGCGGATTCCGGTGTTGCGGCGGGTCGACACCGGCGCTGAACTGGGCTGGCCGTTCAGTGCCGATCAGGTAGTGGCGTTCCTGCATTAAGCGGTTTTTGCGCTGGCGGCATGTCCCGCCTGTCGAACTTTGCGATTGATCCCCTTGGCTTAATCGGTGTTGATCGGATACTGTATGCTCATACAGTTATTCGCCGCGCCTGCCTTGCCGTTCCTGATTTTCGGGAGTGAGCCGGCAAGCCCGGGCGTGAGAGGGATGAATCGTGGTCAATGTCGAACAGTTGAAGAACAGCGTGAACCGGATGTCCGCAGACGTCGTGCGCGAGGCCGTCCTTGAGTTGCGACTGGATGGTCTGGTGACCGAAGGAAAAACACCCTTCAACAAAACGCATTTCAATACCTGTTTCGCAGAAATCGAGGCCTTGTTTCAACGCGCGGGATATCACCGGCAACTCGATGTCGTGGGTTACCAGGGATTGTTGTACGCCCTGTATGACCCCGCTCGCTGGGAAGCGGTCGATGTGCTGCGCTGGCTCAAGGAGTACACCGAAGCGGCGGCGCGCACGCCGATCCCGGCTTGAGAACGCCCCCTAGGTTCATTCCCCTTGCTGTTGGATAATGCCGATCTGTACTGAGGGTTAGAGCTTTCTTATGTCCACTTCTTCTTTTTCCGCGGCACACAGTCAGGCAAGTACGCTTTACTTGCCACCCGGCCCGTGGCACACCGTTGTCGATTGCCTGTGCGAGCATTTCAGCGCCATCGGTCGCGAACAATGGCTGGACAGAATCGCCCGTGGCCGGGTCCTCGATGGGCAGGGCATGCCGATAGCCCTCGATCTGGCCTACAAGGAAGGTTTGCGGATTCATTATTTTCGCGAAGTGCCGGATGAAAAGCCGATCCCGGTGATCGAGTCGATCCTGTACGCGGACGAGCATCTGGTGGTTGCCGACAAACCGCACTTTCTGCCCGTGACGCCGGCTGGCGAATACGTCGAACAGACGCTGCTCAGGCGCTTGATCCGTCGCCTGGACAATCCGCATCTGGTGCCATTGCATCGCATCGACCGGCATACCGCAGGGCTGGTACTGTTTTCCGCCAATCCGCAGAGTCGTTCGGYTTATCAGTCGTTGTTTCCAACCCGGCAGATCGAAAAGCGCTACGAGGCCATCGCAGCGGCGTTGCCTGACCTTGCTTTCCCGCTGGTTCATAAAAGCCGACTGGTCGATGGCGAACCGTTCTTCCGCATGCAGGAGGGGCCCGGGGCCAGCAACACCGAGACAGCGGTGGAAGTCAGGGAGAAGCAGGGGGATCTCTGGCGTTATGGTCTTTACCCGGTGACGGGCAAGAAACATCAGTTGCGGGTACATATGGCGGCGTTGGGGGCCGGTATCTGCAATGATCCGTTTTACCCCGAGGTGCTCAAGGATGCGCAGGATGACTACGCCAATCCATTGAAACTGCTGGCTCAGGGGCTGAAATTTATCGATCCGGTCACAGGCCAGGCGCGAGAGTTCGAGAGTGAAATCACCCTGCAATGGTGATCAAGAAGCGAACCTGAAACGCTGTTCTTCAGGCATGAAAAAGCCCGCATCAAGCGGGCTTTTCTGTATCCGGCGGTGCCAGGATTACAGCTCTTTAACGGTACGAACCTGGTCCTTGTTGATGCGGGTCTGTTTGCCATCGAGCTGTTCGAATACGTAGAAGCCGGAATCCTTGTCGAACTGTGGCGTGTCGACGGCCTGGATTTCGCGACCGTCATTCAAGGTGAGCACCGTAGGCGACGCGCAACCGGCGAGGGTGGCGAGGCCGAGTGCAAGCATGAAAGTGGCGAGGGTCCGTTGAGTCATGAGTGTGTTTCTCCGAATAAGAAATCTTTGGTTACTGAATTTGAGACGTGCACCGTTCGCGCAAGTTCCTGATTAATCTCAGTCTGACACAGTGTTATGACCGCTTAACAGTTCCGGCGTGTTGAGGTTGGCCAGCCGAGGGTCCTTGTCGGGACATTGCAGTGCGGTCGCACCGAGCTTGCGCATCAACCGGCCAGGGCTGCGCTCACCTTCGTTCCAGGCGTTTTCAAATGCTGCCCTGTGTAGCACAGGAATCACACACAACAACGGTTCCCAGTGGTCGTCATGCCGCACCATCAGCGGCTTGTCCGGATGCAGGTTGGCGGCCTCGCGCATACTGCCGATCAGCGCCGCATCAATGCCGGGAACGTCACAGGGCAAGACCAACAGATGGGTATGGCGAGCCGCTTTCAGGCCTGCGCGAATACCGGCCAATGGCCCGGGGAAGTCACCTTCATCATCGTGGACCAACTGGTCGGCGTAGGGCTCGTACTTCTCAAGGTTGCGATTGCAGGAGATGATCAGGTCATCGGTCAGTGGACGGGTCTTGCGGTGCAAGTGTGCAATCAGCGGTTCGCCGTGCCAGTCCAGCAATCCTTTATCCCGACCGCCCATACGTTGGCCGCGCCCGCCCGCCAGGAGCAGAATGGAGCAGGGTGGCAATTGTGAATTCGAGGTCATGGCAGGTCTCCATGGGAGCGGCGAAAAAACGGAGCGCTGTGATATAACACCGGGCTGTTTCTCCTACAACTGGACGAGCCGATGAAAGCCAAGGCTGATGTACCTTTCGCACCGCTGAATATTGCAGTGCTGACTGTCAGCGATACCCGCACACTGGAAACCGACACCTCAGGTCAGGTCTTTGTCGACCGCCTGACCGCTGCGGGTCATAACCTGGCAGCCCGGGTGATGCTCAAAGATGACCTCTACAAAATTCGCGCGCAAGTCGCCAACTGGATTGCCGATGATGTCGTGCAGGTTGTGCTGATCACCGGCGGAACCGGTTTTACCGGGCGTGATAGCACGCCGGAAGCCGTCAGTTGCCTGCTGGACAAACAGGTTGATGGATTTGGTGAGCTGTTTCGCCAGATCTCGGTTGCCGATATCGGCACCTCGACCGTTCAGTCCCGGACGCTGGCCGGTCTGGCCAATGGCACGCTGGTTTGCTGCTTGCCGGGCTCGACCAATGCCGTGCGCACCGGTTGGGACGGCATACTGGCCGAGCAGCTGGATTCGCGGCATCGCCCGTGCAATTTCGTGCCTCACTTGAAACAGGCAGCGCCTTGTGAATCCCGTGGGTAAGCCTGGCAAGACTGGCAGCCTGATGCCCGTCGAGCAGGCGTTGGCGCGCTTGCTGGAAATGGCCGAGGCCTCAAGGATTGTCGAGCGCGAACGCTTGCCGTTGGCGCAGGTACAGGGGCGTGTACTGGCTGAAGACCTGGTGTCGACCCTTGACCTGCCACCCTGGCCCAACAGTGCCATGGATGGTTATGCCTTGCGCATGGCCGACTGGACGGGAGAGCCGTTGGTGGTCAGTCAGAAGGTGTTTGCCGGCCAGGCCCCCGATCCGTTGCAGCCAGGAACCTGTGCGCGCATTTTCACCGGGGCGCCTGTTCCCGCCGGTGCCGATTGCGTCGAGATGCAGGAAAATGCCGAGGTTCAGGCGGATGAGCGAGTACGTTTCACCGAAGCCTTGACCCGAGGCCAGAACATCCGTCCCCAAGGCCAGGAGACGACCGTCGGCGAGTTGATTCTGCCGGCAGGTACGCGGTTGGGGCCGATCGAGCAAGGATTGGCTGCCTCGTTGGGGTGCGCTGAGCTGGAGGTGGTTCGCAAGGTGCGTGTAGCGGTGCTGTCCACCGGCGACGAATTGATTGAGCCTGGGCAGACGCTGGGGCCGGGACAGATCTACAACAGCAACCGGGTGTTGTTGTGCAGCTGGTTGCAGCGTTTGGGATGTGAGGTCGTCGACGCGGGCATTCTGCCGGACAATCTGGAAGCCACTCGTTCCCGACTGGGTGAATTGAAGGATGTCGACCTGATCCTCTCGACCGGTGGCGTATCGGTTGGGGAAGCCGATTTTCTGGGTATCGCCTTGCGCGAAGAGGGCGAATTGACGCTGTGGAAACTTGCCATCAAGCCCGGTAAACCGCTGACCTTCGGACATTTTCGCGGTGTGCCGGTGATTGGCTTGCCGGGCAATCCGGCATCGACCCTCGTGACTTTTGCATTGTTGACCAGGCCCTATCTCCTGCGCCGTCAGGGTGTAAAAGAAGTCGAGCCGCTGAAGGTGCAGGTTCCGGCAGGGTTTGACTGGCTCCAACCTGGCAATCGGCGTGAGTATTTGCGCGGACGGCTGGAAAACGGCAGGGCGAGGATCTACAAAAACCAGAGTTCTGGCGTACTGCGTAGCGCTGCCTGGGCTGATGGATTGGTAGAAGTCCTGGAAGGTCGCACGCTGGTTCAGGGCGATAGCGTTTTCTTCATTCCGCTGAGTGAAGTTCTGAGCTGATAGTTTCAGCGGCTTGGCCACACAAAACCCGGTTGATTGAACCGGGTTTTGTGTTCAAGGCCACTCAATGCGCCATAAGCAATGAAATAACCTGCTCGAAACGGCTATTGGCGATCCAGCCAAGGAGGCAGAGGATCACGGCTGTTCCGCAGGCGGAATAGGCAAGCCTGTGCTTGATGGATTTGACGTCATCCCGGACTTCGTCCATGTCCCTGCGCAAGCTCTTGAGGTGTGTTTCCAGCTCGGTGACGCGAGGTTCCATATCAACTTCTCCCGTGGCTTTTGTGCTGTTGCGGCATTCAGCTCGATGGCCTGCATTTTTATTATCAGTGAGCGGCAAGACCGAAATGGCCGGTGATCCGAGGTTTTGGCTTTGCATGGCACGTCCTTGTGGTGTCCTGCTGTAGCCACCAAAAGTCTACCAATTCAGGTTTTCGGTCAATTGAGCCGATTCCTCACTTCTTGTAAGAAAAGTCCTGCCGTGTGGGGGATCAAGACTGCCCGACTGGAAGTAATTCGTTTTCTTGCGACTTTTAACGGGGGGGGGCTTCTGGCGTCGACAGCATGTTTATTCGTGCGCGCCTGCCCTGGAAGGGGACAACTTGCGTTTCTCGGTTCGCCCGGCGGCGTTACTCGTGCATCTGCCTGAGGATTCGCCGCTCTAGTCGTCAAGGCTGATGATTTGTTCGCGCACGGCAAACAGCACCAGGCCGGCCACATCGTAGATCTGCAGACGCTTCATGATCTGCGAACGGTGGGTTTCTACGGTCTTGACGCTCAGCCCCAGGCCATTTGCGATCTCTCGAGTGGATTTTCCGCGAACGATCAACCGCAGGATTTCCAGCTGACGTGCCGTCAGGTTGTGCGAGTCGGCAGGTTCGGGTTGGTGCTTCTGGTTTCGGGTCAGCGCCTGGTTGATCACCGTGTGGGCAATGGCCGGGCTCAGATAGCGCTCGTTGTTGCGCAAGGCCTCCAGCGCGTGCTCGAGCTCGGTCGCCGTGGTGTCCTTGAGCAGGTAGCCATGGGCTCCGGATTCCAGCGCCTGCATGATCAGGGCCGGGTCGGTGTGCATCGAGAGGATCAGGACCTTGCTCTGCGGGCGCACCCGCTTGAGTTGCTGCAAGGCTTCGAGGCCGCCGGTCTGACGCATCGAAATATCCAGCAGGACAATATCCGGGGACAGATGCCCGACCATTTCCAGCAACTGCGAGCCGTCATTGGCCTCACCGATGACGGCATAGCCGGGCAGATCCATTACCAGGGCGCGCACGCCAGCCCTGATCAGCGAGTGGTCATCCACCAGTAGTAAATTACAAGTCAATGCATAACCTTATTCGAACTGGCCCGTTCGAGCGCACGGGGCGCCCAGGGAAAAAGAGCTTCGATTTGAGTGCCTTTGCCCGGCTCGCTGGTAACGGTCAGCGTGCCGCCCAGTTGATCGATCCGTTCCGACATCCCGGCCATACCGCGTTGCCCTTCACGACCGGGGTCGGTTGCAGGCGCGAAGCCCTGTCCGTCATCGCTGATCTGCAGCTTCAGGCCTTGTGGCAGACGCTGCAGGCATACCAGCAGGTTCTTGGCCTGGGCATGTCGCAGGATGTTGGTGACCGCTTCCTGGGTAATACGGAAAGCTGCCACAGCCATTTCCTCCGGTATGCCGGTCAGGCGCTGCTGGCATTCCAGGCTCCAGTGCACCGGGGTGTTGGTCAGGGTCTTGAGCAGGTGCGCGCGCAGACTGGCTTCCAGCCCGAGGCTGGTCAACTGCCGGGGATTGAGAATGGCGGATACGTCACGAACTTTGGTCAGGGTTTCTTCCAGCGTGTCGCAGAGGACCGAGCATTGCTCCTGGAGTTCTTCGGGCATCCGGCGTTTGAGCCAGTCACTTTGCAGTTTTGCAGCGGTCAGCAATTGACCGATGTCGTCATGCAGTTCCCGGCTCAGCCGGTGACGCTCGTTTTCCTGAACCTGCAACAGTCGGTCGGCCAGTTCCTGGGGCTGGAATTTGATGGATTTGCGCGAGAGGCAGTACTGCACGGCCACACTGGTCAGCGCCGCAACGTTGAGCACCAGCAATGACAGGGGCAACGGGATGGACAAGCCATAGACCAACAGACTGCCGAGCGTCGAGCAGGCGCATAACAACAGCGTGAATGTGCGTGCGTTCTCTCGGGAAGGTGGCCACGTGGCGATTGACTTGAGGCTGGCGTGCATAGCGGATGGAGCCAATGGATGTTCGCTGCGGGCAGACCGGTCAAGCTGGCTGACAGGCCCCTGTTTTTTAATCTGGAGCGTCGACTTCAACGGGGTGTACTTTTTTGGAGAAATCAGCCCCAAACTGTCCGGCTGCAACCACACTGCCACTAATTGGCATCAACTAACAGGCGGCATAGTAGCACTTAAGATACCGTTGGTCGCGTCCGTATATATGTCCGAAAAGTCAGGAGTCCGGTCGTTGGGGGATGGTTCCATAAAGGAACAAGTTGGTTGATGTGTTTGTTGAAAGAGGTCGTTTATAGCTATGAAAAAATCAATTGCGACATGTGCGCACTCAAGTTACAGCGCGGTATTGATAACCAAAGCATGCGATACGACATGGTTCGGCAAGTTCAGGCCTGTCGCTGCGAATAGGAAACGAGGGTGAACGGCCTGGAATTGACCGGTGGTTGAAACCGGCTTTGTCCGACCTGAAAGGCAAAGGCTTCAATAAGGGTGACCTGCTCACTGTCGTCGAGACTGAGCTGTCCGGTGGTCTGGTCGATGAGTTCAAGTTGCCAGGCAATCAGGGTCAGGCAGTCTTTCAAGGCACTCAGCGCCTCGTCGTGCAGGCTCATGGTGTTCTGGGCGTGGTTCAGCAGACCATGAATATGCAGAGAGAATTCAGACACGGCCGCCAACGCCAGGGCATCGGCCTTGTTGGCCAGCTTGAGCAGTGTGCTGAGCATGCAGTCGATGGCGTCCTTGTCATTGCTGATCAGTTGCAGATGACTCAGGCATTCCTCGGTTTTAGCCAGGAGTGTTTCAGCCTCGACGAGGAACTCCGGGAGCCGCTGGGCCCACTTTTTACGGTCGTTCGGCATACTTATCTCCACAACGTCATGTCAAATGAGGGGATAGCGAGTGTGTCGACGAGGGCGGTCGGGACCCCGGCATTGCCGAATCGTCGGGTGAACGAACTTCGGCTGGCCCGCAGGCAGGCAGGGGAACACGAGAGGGTGGTTGGCCACTTACTTGCGATCGCACACAAAAGCCTGACTCCGTTCATGCATTGAGAATGGCGTCACATTAATGGCTATTGGATATTGCGAATATCAGGTTGCACCTGATTGTTGATAGGGGAATCCCTTACGCAGCGGAACCTTTCGCGCGAACCTGGGTCGCGCTGTGCAGAAGTGCGGCAGATGTAATCACAGCGCCAGTAAAGCATGATGTTAATGTGACATCAATGCCCGGGCGTGGCATTTTAGAGTGGGTCAAGCTTCGGCAAAAACAGCCGATAACATTCTTTAAGTGAATTCATCCGAACAAGACCAGGAGTCATTGATGGCCGGCATTCTCGACACGGTAGACCAACGCACGCAACTGGTGGGTGAGAATCGCCTGGAAATTCTCATGTTCCGGCTCGCCGGACGGCAATTGTTCGCGATCAACGTCTTTAAAGTACAGGAAGTCTTGCAACTGCCAAAGTTGACGCTGATGCCGCAGCGCCATCCTTTTGTGTGCGGCGTGGTCAACCTGCGTGGCCAGACCCTGCCGGTGATCGACCTGTCCCAGGCTATTGGTATGCGCCCGTTGGTGCCGGGGCCTGGCAGTACGATCATCGTCACCGAATACAACCGTTCGGTGCAGGCCTTCCTGGTCGGTGGCGTGGACCGGATCGTCAACATGAACTGGGAAGCCATCCTGCCGCCACCGAGCAGTGCCGGCCGTCAGCACTACCTGACGGCCATCAGCAAAGTCGATGATCAACTGGTGGAAATCATTGACGTCGAAAAGGTCCTGGCCGAAATCGTCCCGTACAACGCCAAAGTCTCCCGCGACAAGCTCGAAGATCCGGTACTGGAACGTGCCCGTGGCCGTGAGGTGCTGCTGGTGGATGACTCGAACGTGGCCCTGACGCAATTGCGCGATACCCTGGGACAGCTCGGCGTGAAGATGCACATCGCCAGCGACGGGTTGAAGGCCTTGAACATGCTCAAGGCCTGGGCCGATACCGGCGTAAACATGACCGACAAACTGCTGATGGTCTTCACCGATGCGGAAATGCCGGAAATGGATGGCTATCGCCTGACCACCGAAATTCGCAACGATCCACGCCTGCGCGGCTTGTACGTGGTGCTGCACACCTCTTTGTCCGGTAGTTTCAACGACTCGATGGTCAAAAAGGTCGGCTGCGACAATTTCCTCTCCAAGTTCCAGCCGGACAAACTCGTCGACGTGGTGCGCCAGCGCCTGATGCTTGATCAAGTACCTGCCTGATCAAAACACGATCATTGTGGGAGCGAGCTTGCTCGCGATGGCGATATTGCATTCAGCATCAATGTTGACTGTCCTACCGCTATCGCGAGCAAGCTCGCTCCCACAGGGGTGCAGTGTTTGCTCGTCAGCCTTTGATTCGGCCGTAAAGCTCGTATAGGGTGGCGTTTTTGCCTATCAGGGAGCTGGCCATGTTGCGTCTGAGCGCGCTGTATCGTTATCCGTTGAAGTCCGCGAAGGCCGAGACCTTGCAAGCGATCGATCTCGATAAACTCGGACTGGGCGGCGATCGCCGCTGGATGCTGGTGGACGAGGCCAGCGGGCGCTTCCTGACCCAGCGTGCGGTGGCGCAGATGAGCCAGTTGTCCGCGTTGTGGAATGCCGAGGGAGGTTTGACCCTCAGTGCGCCCGACCATTCGCCGATCGACGTTGCCTTGCCCGGTAACGATGCAGAGCTGCGTGGCGTGACGATCTGGCGCGATACCTTGCGAGTCCCCGATGCAGGCGATGAAGCTGGGGCCTGGGTCAGCCGGTTCATTGGCAAACCGACGCGCCTGGTGCAAGTGCCACTCGATCGGGCGCGTATGACCGAGGCCGGCTATGGCAAGGATGACGACCAGGTGGCGTTCGCCGATGGCTATCCACTGTTGCTGATCGGCCAGGCTTCCCTCGAGGACTTGTCGCAACGGGTCGGGCGTCCGTTGGAGATGCTGCGTTTCCGGCCGAACCTGGTGATCGAAGGCAGTGAAGCGTTCGCCGAGGACGGCTGGAAGCGTATCCGTATCGGCGAGCTCGAGTTCCGCGTGGTCAAGTCGTGCTCACGTTGCATTCTGACCACCATCGACCCGCAAACCGGGGAGCGCAGCGGCGACCGCGAACCCTTGGCCACCTTGCAGAAATACCGCTCCCAGGCGGACGGCGCCATGTTCGGCCAGAACCTGGTCAACGACGGCAACGGTCGACTCGAAATCGGCATGCCGGTGGAGATCCTGGAGTAGAAACTCTCGACTCATCGCCCGCACAACGAAAAATGCCCGTGTCCTGAGACACGGGCATTTTTTTCGCAGTGACTTTTTTCGGTGAAGCCCCGCGGGTTTAGCCGCGGTATTCGCACAGGTAGGCAGTGTCGACGGCCACTTTCAGCTGGAACTTGCTATTGGCCGGCACGTTGAACTGGCTGCCGGCGGCGAAGGTTTCCCAGTCGCCGCTGTCCGGCAGCTTGACGGTCAGTGCACCGCTGACCACGTGCATGATTTCACGCTGGCTGGTGCCGAATTCATACTCGCCCGGAGCCATGACGCCGATGGTCGCTGGACCTTCTGCGGTGCCAAAGGCGATCGACTTGACGGTGCCGTCGAAGTACTCGTTGACTTTAAACATGGGCGATTCCTCGAAAAGGGCTGAAAAGGGCCGGCCAGTATGCACAAGGCCCTTGACGTCGTCACCTGTCTAAAGCGGCAGAACCAGCGGCAGCAGGCGTGCGGTATTGCGCGCATCTTCCAGCGCCCGGTGTTGCTGGCCGGTGAACTGCAAGCCGGCCAGTTGCAAGGCGCCGTTCAACCCCAGCGGACGTTCCAGGCGTCGGGCCTTGGCAAAGCGCTGTTTGAGGTTCATGTGCGGCACGTTGGCCAGCATGCTGGCGAGTCCCTGTTGCTGCCAATCCTGAAGCAATTGTTTGCGATCGTAATCGCCCCAACTGGCCCAGCCCTCAAGTCGTGTGCGGTGTTGGCCGAGCCAGCGTTCAAATGCCGGCCAGACTTCGCCCAGCGGTTGCGCGGCATCGATGTTGGCTTGGGTGATGTGTGTCAGCTCGCGGCAAAACGGCGTCAGTAACGGCCGCCGCAAAGGCCGGACGAAACGCTGGAACTGGTCCAGTTCGCGTCCCTTGCGGTCCACCAGGGTGGCGCCGATTTCAATGATTTCCATATCCGTTACGGGCCAACCACCTTCATCGGTGGTGGCCTCCAGATCGATGACCAGCCAGTGAGGCATTGCAGGTTTCCTGGTATCCGCGTCCTGTAGGGTTTGAGCGTAGCCAAACCCGGCGGTTCCGCCTAGCGGCTTATTCGACCTCCAACAGAATCTGCCGGTTTTTTACCTGATCCCCTACTTTGACTTGCAGGCGTTTGAGCACACCGTCGATGCCCGATTTCAACGGGTGCTCCATTTTCATCGCCTCCAGTACTACCAGTAACTGGCCCTTGCTCACGGGGCTGCCTTCATTGACCAGGACGTCGACAATCGCCCCGTCCATCGGTGCCTTGAGGGTGCCGGAGCTGACACCGGCCTGGCTGGTCACCTGCGCCTGAGTGCGATCCTCAAATTGCAGGCTGCCTGGACGGGTAAACAGCCAGAGCTGCCCGGCCTCCAGGCGATAAGCGTGGCGCTGGCGGATCCCATCAATCTCAAGGGTGGCCCAGCGTCCATCGTTGTGGATGATCTTCAGTTCGAGGCTGTGCTCGGCGACCTGAATGCGCAACGGCTCGCCCGGGATCGCCTGCAACGCTACCGGCCAGTCCTGATCCTCAAGGCCGATGCGGTAGCGCAGCGGCACGCTGGCGTTGTTGCGCCAACCGCCAAGCGGGGCCGGGTGAGCCTGTGCTGCAGCCTGATAGAACAGGGCGGCGGCGATGGCCAAGCGGTGCGCGCCTGGGGTCTCGGGATGCAGGCAGGCGTGGTCGGCGAAGTGCTGAGGGATGAACCCGGTGCTGAAGTCCCCGCCGGCGAACTGCGGGTGTTCCAGCAGGCCGGCAAGCAGGCGTTGATTGCTTTGCAGGCCGAGCAACACGCTGTCCTGCACTGCCCGCAGCAGTTTGCGCCGGGCTTCCTCGCGCGTGGCACCGTGGGCGATGAGCTTGCCGAGCATCGGGTCGTAGAAGGGGCTGATGATCTGGCCTTCGATCAGGCCGTGGTCGATCCGCACACCGTCCTGCAATGCCGGTTCCCAGGCCACGACGCGCCCGGTTTGCGGCAGAAAACCCTGAGTCGGATCTTCGGCATACAGACGTACTTCCATGGCATGGCCCTTGAGTTGCACCTGCTCCTGGCGCAAGGGCAGCGGCTGTCCTTCGGCGATATTCAACTGCCAGGCCACCAGGTCCAACCCGGTGATCAGTTCGGTCACCGGGTGTTCCACTTGCAGCCGGGTGTTCATTTCCAGGAAGAAAAACTGCCCGCGAGCATCCAGCAAAAACTCCACAGTGCCCGCGCCGACGTACTTCACCGCGCGCCCGGCCTTGAGCGCCGCTTCGCCCATGGCCTGCCGCAGTTCAGGGGTCATCACCGGGCAGGGCGCTTCCTCGATGACTTTCTGATGCCGACGCTGCACCGAGCAATCGCGTTCGCCGAGGTAAATCAGGTTGCCATGCCGGTCGCCGAACAGCTGGATCTCGACATGACGGGGTTCTACCAGTGCCTGTTCGAGAATCAGCTCGCCGCTGCCAAAACCGTTCAGGGCTTCGGAGCGCGCGGTGCGAATCTGTTCCAGCAAATCGCCGGCGTCGTGCACCAGGCGCATGCCGCGTCCACCGCCGCCCGCACTGGCCTTGATCATCAACGGATAGCCGATGCGTCCGGCTTCGCGGCTCAGGGTGGCGTCGTCCTGTTCGGCGCCTTGATAGCCTTTGATGCAGGGCACGCCGGCTTCGAGCATGGCGATCTTCGACAGGCGCTTGCTGCCCATCAGGTCGATGGCCTCGGGGCTGGGGCCGATGAAGGTGATGCCGGCGTCCTGGCAGGCGAGGGCAAACCCGGCGTTTTCCGAGAGGAAGCCGTAGCCCGGATGGATCGCATCCGCGCCGGTGCGCCGGGCCGCGTCGAGGATGGCCGGGATGTTCAAGTAAGACTGTTGCACCGGGGCCGGGCCGATGTTGACCGCTTCGTCGGCCATCTGCACGTGCAGCGCATCGGCGTCGGCGTCGCTGAACACGGCGACCGTGCGATAGCCCAGCGCCTGGGCCGTGCGCTGGATGCGGCAGGCGATTTCACCGCGGTTGGCGATGAGGATTTTTTTGAGTCCGGGCATGGGTAGGCTCTCTGATTTTTTGCGGTGTCTGGTCGGGCCTCATCGTCGGAACGCCGCCCGGAGCAAGCTCGCTCCCACAGGGTTTATGAACGACACAAATCCAATGTGGGAGCGAGCTTGCTCCGGGCGGCGTTCCGACGAAGCTTTTAAATGGCCCACCCCGGCTTGCGTTTTTGCACGAAAGCCATCGTTCCCTCGACGCCTTCCGCCCCGGTCACCGCTTCGCTGAACCATTGCGCCGCTTGATCGAGCAACTCATCCGACGGCTGTCCGGCACTCGCCAGCAGGAGTTTCTTGGTCATCGCATTCGCCTCGGGCGCACAACACAACACATGGGCCAACACCTCATCGAGACGCTCGGCCAGGGCCTGCGGATCATGCTCGACGAAATGCACCAGTCCCATGCGCCGTGCCTGGTGGCCATCAAAGCGGGCCGCGGACAGGGCCAGTCTTCGGGCCTGGGTCAAACCGATGCGCTGCACCACGAACGGCGCGATCTGCGCCGGCAACAAGCCGAGGCTGGTTTCCGGCAGGCCGAATTGCGCCTGGTGATCGGCCATGGCGATATCGCTGACACAGGCCAGGCCAAAACCACCGCCGAGTACCGCGCCTTGCAGCACCGTGATCACCACTTGCGGAGCCTGTTGCACCTCCTGCAGCAACGCACCGAACACCCGATTCATATCACGGTGAGCGCTCGAACCTTGAGCGCGGGCACTGGCGATGTCCTTGAGATCGCCACCGGCGCAGAAGTGGCCTCCGGCACCGCCGATCACCAGCGCCCGAACACTTCGGTCATCGCGCACGGCTGCCAGCACCGAACGCAACTCGGCGACCATCTGCAAGCTCATCGCATTGCGGCTGTCCGGGCGGTTGAGGGTGATGTGCAATACGCCGTTGTGCAGTTCCAGCAGCAAGGTCTGGCAAACCGGCAGGCTGCTCATTTCTTTTTCCCCGGCAGGATGCCCATGAGTTTGCAGATGATCCCCAGCATGATTTCGTCGGCGCCGCCGCCAATCGATACCAGCCTCACGTCACGGTAGGCGCGGGCCACCGGGTTGTCCCACATGAAGCCCATGCCGCCCCAATATTGCAGGCAACTGTCGCTGACTTCGCGGCCCAGCCGCCCGGCCTTGAGCTTGGCCATGGAGGCCAGGCGCGTAACGTCCTGGCCTTTGACGTATTGCTCGGTGGCCTGATAGACCAGCGCCCGCAGGCATTCGATTTCGGTTTGCAGTTCAGCCAGGCGGAAGTGGATCACCTGATTGTCGATCAGCGCGTTACCGAAGGTTTTGCGCTCCTTGCAATATTCGATGGTGCTGTCGACGCAATACTCCAGGCCCTTGATCATGTTGGCCGCGCCGAACAGGCGTTCCTCCTGGAACTGCAGCATCTGCATCATGAACCCCGCGCCCTCATGGCCGATGCGGTTGCGCTGCGGCACGCGCACGTTGTCGAAAAACACCTGGGCGGTTTCCGAGCTGCGCATGCCGAGCTTGTCCAGGTGTGAACTCAAACTGATGCCCGGCGTGTTCATCGGCACCATGATCAGCGATTTGTTGATGTGCGGTTTGTCGTCGGAGGTATTGGCCAGCAGGCAGATGAAGTCAGCGCTCGGCGAGTTGGTGATCCACATCTTGCTGCCGTTGATCACATAATCATCGCCGTCCTTGCGCGCCGTGGTTTTCAATCCGGCCACGTCGGAACCGGCGCCGACTTCGGAGACACCGATGCAGCCGACCTGCTCGCCGCTGATTGCCGGGCGCAGGAACTCGTCGCGCAACTCATCGGAGCCGAACCGTGCCAGGGCGGGTGTGCACATGTCGGTCTGCACGCCGATGGACATCGGTATGCCGCCGCAATGAATGGTGCCGAACTCTTCGGCCGCGACGATCGAATAGCTGTAGTCGAGGCCCATGCCGCCGAATTTTTCCGGTTTGGAAATGCCCAGCAAGCCAAGGTCACCGGCCTTGCGAAAGACTTCGTGGATGGGGAAGCGCCCGGCCTTTTCCCATTCCTCGACGTGCGGGTTGATCTCGTGCTCGACGAATTGGCGCACGGTGCGGCGCAGTGCTTCGTGTTCCTGGGTGAAGATCATTTTTATTGTTCTCCTTGAGCCGGCCTAGAACCGGGCTACGCCAAAACTGTTGGCCTGCAATGGCCGCACCTCGGCCTCGTGACAGATGTCCAGCAAGTAACCCAGCAAAGTCCGGGTATCGCGTGGGTCGATCAATCCGTCGTCCCATAGATTGGCGCTGCCGTAGAGCGCCGTGGACTGGCTGTCGAGTTTCTGCGCGGTGACCTGTTCGAGCATGTCGAGCATTTTCGGGTCGGGCACCAGGCCGTCCTTGGCCTGTTTGGCCTCGGTGACGATGCGCAGCACTTTGCCCGCTTGCGCACCGCCCATCACGGCGGTGCGGCTATTGGGCCAGGCGAAGATGAAGCGCGGGTCGAGGCCGCGTCCGCACATCGCATAGTTGCCGGCGCCATAGGAACCACCGACGACGATGGTCAGCTTCGGCACGCGGGCGTTGGCCACCGCCTGGATCATCTTCGCGCCGTGTTTGATCACGCCTTGCTGTTCCGATTCGGTGCCGACCATGAACCCGGTGGTGTTGTGGAAAAACAGCAGCGGCGTCTGGCTCTGGTCGCACAGCTGGATGAACTGCGCGGCCTTGCTTGCGCCTTTTGGCGTGATCGGGCCGTTGTTGCCGATGAAGCCACAGGCGCGGCCCTGAATTTTCAGATGGCCGCACAGGGTCTGCTGATCGAACTCGCCTTTGAATTCAAGAAAGTTCGAAGCGTCGGCGAGACGAGCGATGATTTCACGTACGTCGTAGGGTTTTTTCGGATCACCCGGGATCAGGCCCAGCAGTTCGTCGATGGGGTAGAGCGGCTCCTCCCAGCGACGTTCGGGTAGTGGGGGCAACTGCTCGTTCCACGGCAGCAAGGCGACGATCTCGCGCACCTGACGCACGCCGTCAGCGTCGTTTTCAGCCAGGTATTCGGCGGTGCCGGCGGTTTGTGCGTGCATCTCGGCGCCGCCCAGTTCTTCATCGGTCGCGACTTCGCCGGTGGCGGCCTTGAGCAGTGGGGGACCTGCGAGGAACAGCTTGGCCTTGCCGCGCACCACCACCACGTAATCCGACAGCCCCGGCTGATAGGCGCCGCCCGCCGTGGCCGAGCCGTGCACCACGGTGATCTGCGGCAAACCCATGGCCGACATCCGCGCCTGATTGGCAAAGCTGCGTGCGCCTTCGACGAAAATCTCCGCCGCGTAATTGAGGTTGGCGCCGCCACTTTCGGCGAGGGTGATTACCGGCAGTTTGTTTTCCATGGCGATCTGTTGCAGGCGCAGGGATTTCTTCAAACCGCTGGGGGAGATGGTCCCGCCCTTGATCGCGCTATTGTTCGCGACTACCAGCACACGCACGCCAGACACGTAGCCGATGCCCGCGATCAAACCGCCACCGGCGCAGCTGCCGTCCTTGTCGTCGTGCAGCTTGTAGCCGGCCAGGCTGGCCAGTTCGAGAAACGGCGCGCCGGGGTCCAGTAGCAGATTGAGGCGTTCGCGAGGCAATAACTGACCACGTTTTTCGAACCTGGGTTTGGCTTCGGCAGCCTTGTTCAGCAGGTTCTGTTCGAGCGCGCGGACTTGCTCGATGGCGCTCAGCATCGCAGCGCTGTTTTGGGCGAACTGCTCGCTGTGGGGATCGAGTAACGACTGAATCACCGGCATGGGTTATTCCTTGTCCTTCAATACGTCTGGTATGTAGGCGCGGTGGAAACCGTTGTACGACTCGCTGTTGGTTGCCTTGTGGATTGGCCAGGCGCGCCCGCCGAGGCTGGCGGCGCCGTCGATGCGCAAGGTGCTGCCGCTGACGAACGCCGCTGCCGGGCTGAGCAGGAAAACAATCGCCGCGCTGACTTCCGATTCGGTGCCGATGCGCTTGAGCGGCACGTGTTCGCGCAAAGTCGGAATCGCAGCCTTGAATGCGCCTTCGTAGGTGTCCATGCCGCTGGAGGCAATCCAGCCCGGTGCCACGGCGTTGACCCGCACCCCGGCATGACCCCATTCGTACGCGGCGGTCTTGGTCAGGTTGTCCATGCCCGAACGTGCCGCGCCGGAGTGACCCATACCGGGCATGCCCCCCCACATGTCGGCGAGCATGTTGACGATGGCGCCGCCGTGCTTGCTCATGGACTGGTTGAACACTTCCCGGGCCATCAGGAAACCGCCCACCAGATTGGTGCGCATCACGGTTTCGAAACCCTTCTGATTGATCGATGCCAGGGGCGACGGGTACTGCCCGCCCGCATTATTGACCAGGCCATGAATGGGGCCGTGCTTGCGAATCAATTCGCTGACCAGGTGCTGCACCGGTTCTTCCTCGCGGATGTCGCAAACCGCCCAATCGGCCTTGCCGCCGTCGTCAGTGATCTCCGCCGCAACGGTTTTGAGTTTGTCGGCCTTGCGCCCGACCAGCAGCACATGGGCGCCGAGGGCCGCCAGTTCGTGGGCGGTGCAGCGGCCGATGCCACTGCCGCCACCGGTGACGATGATGTTTTTGCCGGCAAACAAATCGGCTTTGAAAATCGAATCGTAGGCCATGGCGGCAATCCTCTAGTTGAACTGGTCGGCGATGCGCTGCGGCACCGGAATCTGGATTTCCAGCAGTTGCTGGGCGAAGGCCTTGCCTTGCGGATCGATTCGCAGGCTGGCGACACCGCCGCCGCCGAGGGCGTTTTCCAGCAGGAAATTCAGGCTGTGGCTGGCGGGCAAGTACCAGCGCTCGACTCGCCCGTGGATGGGATCGAGGACGTGGCCCATCCAGTCGACGATCACTTCCGGGGTCAAGGCTTCGGCGATCCATGGCAGCAACTCGGGCTCGCGGGCCATGACGCCGATGTTGCTGTGGTTGCCTTTGTCGCCGGAGCGAGCGACCGCCAGTTTGACCAGGGCCACGCTGGCGTCGGCCAGGCCAACCGGTTTCGGTGGCGCGAGCGGAGCTGGCAGGTCCAGCGGGTCGAGCACATCGAGGGCGGGCAGGGCACACGGGTGGCGCTGACCCATGCAATCAATGTCCAGCGTGCAGGCGGTTTTGTCGATCAGGAACGAGAACAGCCGGATCAGCGGATACACCGTCGGCCGGCCTCCGACAATGCCGGTCAGCCCCGGCGCCATGCCGGTGGCGGCCTGGGCGATTTCCCGGGAGAACACGATCAAGGCCTGCTTGTCCGGATGGCGTACCGCGAGTTTGATCACCACTTCGCGGCTGTCCTGACGCTGGCCGTGGGGCCCGTAGGTGGCCTCGCTGCCCAGCAACTCGATACTCACGTCGCTGTACGGCGCCCAGCCGCGCTGGTGGAACATTTCCGAGGTCTTGTTGATGATCGCATCGCTGACTCGCCGCGCCTTGTCGACGGCATCGATGCCGGCAATCAGGCAACTGGCGGTGCAGCGAAAACCATCGGGGCAGGTGGCGCTGACCTTGTATTGAGCGGTCGGCGGCAGACCTTTGGCGCCGTGTACCTGCACCGCGTTCTTGCCCTGTTGCAGCAGTTTGACCTGAGTGAAGTCGCACACCACATCGGGCAGCAGATATGCCCGGGGGTCACCGATTTCGTACAACATCTGCTCGCCCACCGTCAGCGGCGTGACCAGTCCGCCGGTCCCTTCGGGTTTGCTGACGATGAACTGGCTGTCGGCGCTGACTTCGACGATGGGAAAGCCGATGTGTTCGTAGTCGGGGACGTCGCGCCAATCGGTGAAGTTGCCACCCGTGCATTGGGCGCCGCATTCGATGATGTGCCCGGCCAATGCCGCTTGGGCGAGCTTGTCGTAGTCGTGCCACGACCAGCCGAACTCATGCACCAGCGCAGCGCTGACCACCGCACTGTCGACCACGCGCCCGGTGATCACGATGTCCGCCCCCAGACGCAGGGCTTCGACGATGCCCGGTGCGCCGAGGTAGGCGTTGGTCGAGACGCACATCGATGGCAGAGGCGCGCCGCTGAACATTTCATGGATGCCCAGGTTGCCTAGCTGTTTGAATTGCGGCTGCAGATCGTCACCCAGCAGCACGGCGATCTTCAGCGCCACCCCGGCCTTGTCGCAGGCTGCTTGCAGGGCGGCGGCGCAGGCTTGGGGATTGACCCCGCCAGCATTGCTGATGACCCGAATGTTGCGCGCCGCGAGTTGCGGCAGCAGGGGCGCGAGGACTTCGATGAAGTCGCCCGCATAGCCGGCCTGGGGATCTTTCATCCGCGCGCCGGCCATGATCGACAGAGTGATCTCGGCCAGGTAGTCGAAGACCAGATAGTCCAGATGCCCGTGTTCCACGAGTTGCGCTGCAGCGGTCGAGGTATCGCCCCAGAAGGCGCTGGCGCAACCGATACGAATTGTTTTAGGTGCAGTCCATTCCATAGCCACCTCCAACCGAAGTGCGTCGACATTACCAAGCAAGCGCTTGGTTTGTAAATGACTTGATTATCTTATGCCCAAGCGCTTGCTTGGTTGCATCCATGAGCTTAAATTGCCCGCGCAACTCCGGTGTTTTCGGGGGGATCGGCGTTATTGATTGATCGACTGTAGGAGATAACGGGTGGACGAGCAAAAAGCCCTGAGGGTCATGCGTGAATTGGTGGACGACGGCCAATTGACCGACCCGGACAGCGCCCGTGGCAAGCTGCTGCAAGTCGCGGCCCACCTGTTCCGCAATAAAGGCTATGAACGCACGACCGTGCGCGATCTGGCCGGCGCGGTGGGTATTCAGTCCGGGAGCATTTTCCACCACTTCAAAAGCAAGGACGAAATCCTGCGCGCCGTGATGGAGGAAACCATACGCTACAACACCGCGTTGATGCGTGCGGCCATCGCCGAGGCCGGCAATGTGCGCGAGCGGGTGCTGGCCTTGATCCGGTGTGAATTGCAGTCGATCATGGGCGGCAGCGGCGAGGCCATGGCCGTGCTGGTCTATGAATGGCGCTCGCTGTCCGAAGAGGGCCAGGCCAAGGTCCTGGCGCTGCGGGATATCTACGAAGACATCTGGCTGCAAGTACTGGGCGAAGCCAAGACCGCCGGTTTTATCCGCGGCGATGTGTTCATCACTCGGCGGTTCCTGACCGGCGCATTGTCTTGGACCACCACCTGGTTTCGCGCTGACGGCAACATGAGCCTCGATCAGTTGGCTGATGAAGCGTTGATTCTGGTGCTGGAAGACCGGCAATAAAATTGTATTGGCCAGCATTAAACTGGCTAACTGGACGAAACCGCCTAGCTTGAATGCATTGATGCCGTTTTATTGGGGAGTGGGGTTGTTTTGATGGATTCGCCAATTCGGACAGCCTCGCAGCTTTTGCTGGCGATGCTTGCAGCGTCAACGGTGATGCCGTCCCAGGCTGCGCAGCTGGTGCGCATTGGTGCCGCGCATTTTCCGCCCTATACCGTGCGCCCGGAATCCGGGGCCGATACCGGGTTGCTGCCGCAACTGGTCGAGGCTCTGAATGCGTCGCAAAGTGACTACCAGTTTGTCCTGGTGCCCACGTCCATTCCCCGGCGCTTCGGTGACTTCAAGCAGAGCCGGGTCGACATGGCCATCTTCGAGAATCCGGCCTGGGGGTGGGAAGACATTCCCCATACTTCCGTCGACATGGGGCTGGAAGACGCCGAGATTTTTGTCGCGCAACGCCTGCCCGATCGACAGCAAAGCTATTTTGCCGACCTGAGCGGCAAGCGTCTGGCTCTGTTCAGCGGCTATCATTACGAGTTCGCCAACTTCAACGCCGATCCCCAGTACCTCGCGAAAAACTACAATGCCACGCTGACCTATTCCCACGACAGCAATCTGCTGATGGTGTTGCGCGATCGTGCCGACATCGCCCTGGTCACGCGCTCTTATCTGTTCGACTACTTGTTACGCAATAAAAAAGTCGCTGACGAGTTGCTGGTGTCCCAGCGCGTTGACCAGATCTATCACCACTACGCCATTCTCCGACCGACCGCGCCCATCACTGGTGAGGCCTTCGGCAAGTTGTTGCAAGGCTTGCGGGACAACGGCCAGATGCTGAGGATTTTCGATCCGTACAAGATTGCGTTGGTGCCGATCCCGCACAACGAACCGGCGCCACAAGTCGCCAATTGACGGTCTTTTCCTGAATTTCCTGCCATGACTCACCGAGTTGCACGTGCAATGACTGGAGCGTCTCAGTCGTCCCGAAGGGCAAGCGATAGGGGCGGTAATATGCTGCGGGCGCCGGGCGCGATCAACCGATGGCGTTGCTGGCCGAGCGCGGCCTCGAATTGCTGGGCATGATCATTGGCAGCTTCAAGCGGGCTTGCCCGCGAAGGCGGTGGCACAAACGCACACACTCCAGCGATTGACGAGGGACTGTCTGCCGCTCAGTCTTTCGGCTCCATTTTTACTCGCGCAGACAGTCGATGCCCTTCGTAACGATAGACGGACAACCCCTTCACTACATCGATCAAGGCACCGGCCCGGCGGTGCTGCTGGCCGGCAGTTACCTGTGGGACCAGGCCATGTGGACGCCGCAGATTGCCGCGCTGGCGCGACAGTATCGGGTGATTGCCCTGGACCTGTGGGGGCACGGCCTATCCGGGCCATTGCCTGTCGGTACGACATCGCTGGATGACCTGGCGCGTCAGGCCCTGGTCCTGCTCGACCATCTGGACATCGAGCGGGTCACACTGGTTGGCCTGTCGGTCGGTGGCATGTGGGGCGTGCGCCTGGCGTTGTCGGCAGCGCACCGGGTCAATGGCCTGGTGTTGATGGACACCTACGTCGGCGCTGAACCGGAGCCGACTCGCCAGTATTACTTTTCATTGTTGAAGCAGATCGAAGAGGCGGGTGTCATCACTCCAGCGCTGCTGGATATCGTGGTGCCGATTTTCTTCCGGCCGGGCATTGATCCGCAGTCGGCGCTCTACCGGGATTTTCATGCTTCCCTCGCGGCTCTACCCGCGGATCGCCTGCGTGAAAGCATCGTGCCGATGGGGCGGATTACGTTTGGGCGGGATGATCTGTTATCGCGTCTGAGCGAATTGGACGCAGCGAGCACGCTGGTAATGTGCGGTGATCAGGACCAACCGCGTCCGCCCTCGGAGGCCCGTGAAATGGCCGGGTTGATAGGCTGCCCGTTTGTGCTGGTGCCGGAGGCGGGGCATATTTCCAATCTGGAAAATCCCGGGTTCGTCACCGAAGTGCTGTTGGAGTTTTTGGCCGGGAGGGCTTAGTTGAACTTGCCGACGCCATCGCGAGCAAGCTCGCTCCCACAGGGATATGCGAATACCTGTGGGGGG